>RPRB01000003.1 GCA_003818285.1 Myxococcaceae bacterium | reverse complement strand
GCCGAGGGCCGCCAGCTTCTCCTGCTGGGCGAGCGCCTCGTCCATCTCGCGATAGCGCAGGTAGGTCCGGCGGAGGAACCAGCTGAAGAGCACGAGGGTGACCGTCTGCCCCACCAGCACCAGGAGCATCTGCCAGAAGAAGCGCCAGCGGATCGGGGCCAGCATCGGCGACTCCTCGGCCACCAGCAGCAGGCGCAGGTCGGTGTCGCCCACCTGCGCCGCGGCGACGTACTCGGGCTTGCCGGAGAGGTCGGTGGTCTCGGCGCGCCGGAGCCGCAGCAGCGCCTCCAGACGCTCGGGGAATCCCGAGGCGAAGGTCCAGCCAGGGGGGATGGCCGGCAGCAGCACGTCACCGAGCTGGTTGGCAACGACCAGGGTGGATCCCTCGATCGTCGCCCGTGCGCCGGGAAGCCCGCGCTTGCTGGCGTCGACCAGCCCCACCACCGCCCCGGACATCCGCCCGTCGCGGAGCACCGGCGCGGCGACGACGAAGCTCCTGCTCCCCGGCGCCAGCGCGTCCACCACCGGCTTCCCGGTCCGGAGCAGCTTCTGGAACCAGCGATCGGACTTCCGCGAGGTGGAATGGAGGATGCCGCGCGGCTCGCTCCACAGCGGGAAGCCGTTGCCGTCGAGGAAGAGCACGGCGGAGAAGAAGGGGGAATTGTGGTGCGTGAACTCGAGCAGCTCACGCTCGGGCTGGAGGTTCTCGTCCAGGAGGTCGACCTGAGGTCGAGAGGCCAGCCGTTCCAGCTCGTGCTCCAGGATCCCGAAGTGCAGCGCCAGCGCCTCGGCGTACAGCCCCGCCTCGCGAGCGACGCGGGCGCGGAGCAACCGCTGCGTCTCGCGCACCTCGTTGAGGTAGGTGAGGAACGGCCCGAGCAGGGCGATGATCCCGAGGACCGCGAGGCCGATCAGCACCGAGCGGCCAAGGCGCTCTTCCGCCTCGCTCCCGACCACCGGGGGCCGGGAATCCGCAGCCGTCAGGTGTTCCGGTTCGGCCATCGCTCGACTAGCCCGCGGCGGAAGCAGCCTGCGGCGACTCGAGCGGGGTGAGGTAGTTCCCGGTGAAGCAGGCGTTGCAGTACGAGTTCCAGGCCGGGTCCCCCACCGCCTGGGCCAGTCCCTCTACCGAGAGGTACCCCAGGCTGTCGGCGGTGACGTAGGTGGCGATCTCGTCGGTGGAGTGGGTGGCGGCGATGAGGTCCTGCCGCACCGGCGTGTCGATGCCGTAGTAGCAGGGCCACCGGGTGGCGGGACTGGAGATCCGGAGATGCACCTCGGCGGCCCCGGCGGCCTTGATCATCTTCACGATCTTCCGCGAGGTGGTGCCCCGGACGATGGAGTCGTCCACCACCACCACCTTCTTGCCCCGCAGCACCTCGCGCACCGCGGAGAGCTTCAGCTTCACCCCGAAGTGGCGAATGGACTGCTGCGGCTCGATGAAGGTGCGCCCCACGTAGTGGCTGCGGATGAGCCCCACGTCGTAGGGGATGCCCGAGACCTGGCTGAAGCCGATGGCGGCCGGAACGCCCGAGTCCGGCACGGCGATGACCAGATCGGCGGTGGGGGCAGGCTGCTCCCGCGCCAGCTGCCGCCCGAGCGCCTTGCGCGTCTCGTACACGCTGCTCCCGAAGAGCACCGAGTCCGGCTTGGCGAAGTAGACGTACTCGAAGACGCAGCGGGCCGGCCGCACCGCCTCGAAGGGCTTGCACGACCGGAGGCCGCCGTCGTCGATGACCACCATCTCCCCCGGCTCGATCTCCCGGACGTACTCGGCCTCCACCAGATCGAGCGCGGTGGTCTCGCTGGCCAGGACATAGGCCTCGCGGAGGCGGCCGAGCACCAGCGGACGGAACCCGTACGGATCCCGCACGCCGATGACCTGGGTGGGGGTCTCGAAGATGAGGCTGTAGGCGCCCACGACCTGCCGGAGGGCCTCGACGATCTGGTCCTCGAGCCTCCTCACCCGGCTCCGCGCCATGAGGTGGACGATGACCTCGGTGTCCGAGTCACCGGCGAAGATGGCCCCCTCGGCCTCGAGCCGCGCCCGCAGCGTCTGGGCATTGACCAGGTTCCCGTTGTGGGCGACGGCGACCTTGCCCCCGGAGTACTGCATGGTCAGCGGCTGGGCGTTCTTGGCCTGGCTCACTCCCGCGGTGGAGTAGCGAACGTGCCCGATGGCGGAGCTCCCGGCGAGCGCCTCGAGCTCCCGGGCGCCGAACACCTCCTGGACCAGGCCCATCTCCCGGCGCGCGTGCAGGCCCCGGCCATCAGCGCTGACGATGCCCGCGGACTCCTGCCCGCGATGCTGGAGCGCATGCAGCCCGAGGTACGTGATGTTCGAGGCCTCGGGGTGTCCATAGATGCCGAAGATGCCGCACATGGGGTGGTGTCGAACGCCTCACATACACGGGAAGTGACCGTCTCGCATCCCTGCCGGACGGAGCCGCTGCTACTGTGCCTGTATGACCTCGGAGTCTCGCCCACGGGTCTGTCTGCTCACCGGGGCCACCCTCGGGATTGGCCGGGCGGCGGCCGAGGCCCTCGCGCCGATGGGAATGGAGCTGGTCCTGGTGGCCCGGGACCGTGCCCGGCTGGAGGCGCTGGCGACCGAGCTGCGGAAGCGCAGTCCCGGCGCCAGGGTAGGAGTGCTGGCGGGAGATCTCTCCCGGATGTCGGAGGTGCGCCGCATCGCCCGTGAGTTCCGGGCGACCCATCCCCGGCTGGACGTGTTGCTCAACAACGCGGGGGCGCTGTTCGCCCGGCGCGAGCTGACCCCGGAGGGGCTGGAGCGCACGCTGGCCCTGAATCACCTCGCCTACTTCGTCCTGACCGAGGAGCTGCTGCCCGTGCTCAGGTCCTCGGCGCCCGCGCGCATCGTGAACGTGAGCTCGGACGCGCACCGGGGGTTGCGGCTCGACCTCGACGACCTGAACTACGCGCGCGGTCGGTATCGCCCCTTCGCTGCGTACGGGCGGTCGAAGCTGATGAACATCCTCTTCACCCGCGAGCTGGCCCGCCGGCTCGAGGGGACGGGGGTGACTGCCAACGCGATGCACCCGGGCTTCGTCCAGAGCGGCTTCGGGCAGAACAACCAGGGCTTCCTGGGGAAGCTCATCAAGCTGGGGCAGGCCTTCGCCCGGACGCCGGAGCGCGGAGCGCGCACGCTGGTCTACCTGGCCACCTCGCCCCAGGTGGAGGGCGTGACCGGGAAGTACTTCCACGACGAGCGCGAGAGTCGGACCAGCGCCGCGGCCCTGGACATGGAGGCCGCGCGGCGGCTGTGGGACGCGAGCGTGCGACTCGCGGGCCCGGCGGCTGCCGCGGCATGAGGAAGGCTCCCGGCGCCCGGCGGCGGAGACGGTGGCCGTGGGTGCTCCTCGGCCTGGGAGTGATGCTCTCGGTGGTGCCGTTCGCGAGGCTGGGTCGAGAGCCGCGCGTGCGCGACGTCCGGCACGGGGCGGGCACCGGCCCGCTCCTGGCGGGAGCGTCCATCGCGGAGCTGTCGATTCCCCTTCCGGTCGAGGCGGTGGGCTATGGCCTGGTGCGGCCGGAGGTGGAACGGGTGGCATTCCCGGTCTCGGCGCGGGCCGTGGTGCTGGCCTCGGACGAGGAGCGGGTCGGGCTGGTCACGCTGGATCTCCTGCTGGCGGACCAGGGTCTGGTGGAGGCCATCCGGCGGAGCGTGTCCAGGCTCGGGCTGTCCACGGTCTGGGTCGCCGCCACGCACACCCACTCGTCGGCCGGCGGCTTCGCCTGGAATCCGGTGGCCCAGGTGGCGGCGACGGGCCGGATCCGTCCCACGGTCCGGGCCCGGGTGGTGGAGGCGGCGTCGCGGGCGCTGACCGCTGCGGCCGCGGCGCTCAAGCCAGTCGAGGCGTTCGCCGGCGTCTCGGAGCTCCCTGGCGGAACGGCGAGCAGGGACGACTTTCCGGACGTCGACCGGCGGCTCACCCGGGTGCAGCTACGGGGCGAGCGCGCGGTGGTGGCGCAGCTCCTGGTGCTGGCCGCGCATCCGACGCTCGTTCCGCGACCTCCGCCGGGCCTGGATGCCGACTGGCCGGGCCGGCTCGCGCGGGCGCAGGAGCGGGCGGGGCAGGGCGTCACGCTCGTGCTGCAGGGGAACCTGGGGAACGTGACGGTCCAGCGCGATGCGGCCGCTCCGGGCCCTCCGGCCGACGCCTTCACCGGGCGAGTCGAGGCGGCGCTGGCGGGCGTGCCGCTGCACCCGGCGGGCGTGGGGCTGTGGCACGCGCGTCTCGAGGTGGCGCTCCCCGGACCGGATGCGTCCCGCTTCGTGCCCCGGGGCCTCGGGACGCTGGTGAGCAACGTGGCGCTCTGGCCGTGGGCCCCCGGGTGGGCGGAGCTCGGTGAGCTGCGGATCGGGAGCGTTCGGCTGCTCGGGCTTCCGGTGGAGACGACGGCGGCCTCCGGGGCGGTGCTGGAGAAGGCAGCGGGTGGCGCTCGGGCGGTCTCGCTGGTGAACGGCTATCTCGGTTACGTCGAGCCGGCGGAGCGGGTGGAGCGGGGGGCCGGCGAGTCACGACGGCAGGTCTTCGGGCGAGGACTCCTGGAGTCGCTCCGGTTCGGGACGGAGGCGACGCGGGCGGCGCTCCACCCCGGCCCGGAGGCGAGCTCGACCCGCTGAGCGCGCTCGAAGGTGTCAAACACCTTCCTTCCCAGGACTCCCGTGATTTTCTCGACCCGGGCGGATCCGGCGCGTGATCTCGACGGCGGGCTCATGCCTGGCGTGGTCTGCGACGGCCGCGGTCACTGGCCTGGACCGCGCGACCTCACGAGCTCATCCCCGCCGAGCGGTGAGGGTCCGCAAGGTCGTCACCGCCGATCTTCCGGGAAGTTGGCCCGGCGGCCGCGAGCGGCCTCGCTCACCACCTGGGCGATGCGCTGTGCCCGGGTCTCGGGGCGCTTCGCACTGTGCACCCACCAGAGGATGGCCCGGCGCGAGGACGGGCTGAATGCGTCCCAGCTGGATCGCGCACCGGGCGGCCCGGACTCGAAGGCGGCGCGAAGGTCCGGAGGGAGGCCGAGCGACTCCGCCACCGCGTACACGTCCCAGGAACCGTCGCGCCTGGCCTGCTCGATCTTCGCCAGGCCTGCGGGACGCATCAGCCCCGCGGCGATCAGCCGCTCCACGCGAACCTTGTTGGGCCTCGACCAGGGGCTCCGTGGCTTGCGCGGGGTGAAGAGCTGCATCGCCCGCTCGTCGTCCAGCGTCCGGACCAGGCTGTCGATCCACCCGAAGCAGAGCGCCTCCTCGACCGCGTGCTCGTACTCGACCCGTGGCTTCCCTGTCGCCTTCTTGAAGGAGACCAGCCACACGCCGGCTTCCCGCGCGTGATGCTTCTCCAGCCAGGCCCGCCACGACTCCCGATCGGGAACCCAGACACGCTCGAGCGTGTCGCCGGCGAAGCGCTTGCTCCCGCTCGACGTTCTCGCCGAGTCCCGGATCGCGGCCCCTGGGTCGATCTTCGCGGCCGGATCGGTGACCCTCTCTCCGCTCGCGACGGAGCTCCGGGCGCCTCGCGTCGAAGACGCTCGCCCAGGGCCGCCCGAGCTGGTCCCGGCGACCGGCTGCGCGTCAGCTCGCCCCGCTCCGGCGGTGCGCTTGCCCTCGGGCCTTCGCCGACCCGTGGAGGGCGCCCGCCCCACCGAGGCCCGGCCGCGCCGCCCCGCCGTGCTGGACCGCCCCGCCGACCCGCGCCCGCGCGAGCCGCCGGAGCGCTTCACCGCCCGCGGAGCCACACCGAGACCTCCGGAACCAGCCGCTCGCGCAAGGCCACGTCCTGAGCCAGCCGCTCCAGGGTCTGGGCGACGGCCTGCTGCGCGTCGGGAAGCGGGTGAGCCTCGAGGAACGCCCGGGTCTCGTCGAGGTGCCGTCGCTCGCGGAGGTTTCCCAGCGCCTCGACCACCCGGCGAAGCAGCATCGGCGCCTGGGCCGTCTTCTCCACCACGGCCGACCAGCGGTCACGAAGGAGCTTCCAGGTTCCCTCGCGGGCGACCCGGTTCGCCAGCAGCCCGTGCACGAACGAGGCGAAGTCCTGCAGCGGGACCACCGGGTCGAGCAGCATGCCCTCCGCGCGCGTCGCCAGCTCCGGCCGCTCGAAGGCGGTCAGGGCAAGCAGGTAGCGCCGCTTCACCGCCGGGTCCGCCTCCCGGGGGAACGCCGCGCGCAGTCGATCGAGCAGCTCGGCGTCGCCATCCCGCGCGGTGACCGCCACCGCGGTGTCCACCAGGTTCGGGTCGAGCGCCGTCCGCTGCCCGTTCAGCACCCGGTCCACCCGCGGGGTCGTCTCGGCGAGCACTGGGCGGGACCGCGCCACGCCGGCCACCGCCCGCAGCAGCGCCGCCCGCCGCAGCCGGTCCTGGTCCGTCTCGCCGGCGACCGGATCCCAGCCCATCGCCTGGAACCGCGCGAGGAACACCCGCTCCATGAGCCGGCGGAAGCGCTCCTGGTCCTCGCCGTCCACCAGGCGCGCCTCGACGTATCCGAGGCGGCCCACCAGCTCGTCCAGAACCGCGTGGTCCGACTCGTTGCCGAACGCGAGCGCGAGATCCAGGAAGTCGGCCATGCGAGCTCGGCCCGCCCGTACCAGCGCCCACTGGTCGGCCAGCAGCCCGATGCGCTCGGCGGGGAGCAGCGATCCCAGTGACCTGCCCAGCGCGGCGAGCAGGTCGGGCGAGTACGCCACCCGGTAGAAACCCGTCGAGCCGGCGTTCGCGTCGAGCCACTGCAGCGGGCCCGAAGCCTCGAGCGTGACCTCCCCGGTCCGTCGCTCGAGGAGGAAGGTTCGGCTTTGCCGCCCGCCGTCGTCTCCCCACGCCAGCACCAGCGGGACCGGCCAGGTCTCGGGGCCGCTCAGGCCGGGTTCGGAGAAGAAGCGCTCCTGGGAGAGCCGCACCCGGTTGCCCTCGAGCGCGACGCTCACCACCGGGTAACCACTCTGGCGGATCCAGGCGTTGGCCAGCTCGACCACCGGGGCATGCGAGGCGCGGGCGAGCGCGCCCCAGAGGTCGTCGGCGACGGCGTTCGCGCGGGCGTGTTTCCGCATGTAGTCGCGGATGCCGGAGCGGAACGACTCCTCCCCCAGGAAGCCCTCGATCATCCGCAGAACCGCGCCGCCCTTCTCGTAGGTGATGGCGTCGAAGCTCTCGGTCGCCTCGGCGGCGTTGGCCACCGTGCCGCGGATGGGGTGGGTGGAACGGAGCGCGTCGAGGTGCAGCGCGGTCGCCTTCCCTGCGTCGAAGTCGAGCCACACCCGCCAGTCGGGGCGCCAGCGGTCCACGATCTTGTACGCCATCCAGGTGGCGAAGGCCTCGTTGAGCCAGAGGTCGTCCCACCAGACCATCGTGACCCAGTTGCCGAACCACTGGTGGGCGAGCTCGTGGGTGATGACCTCGGCCACCCGCTTCTGCACCGCCAGGGGCGCGGTGGCCGGGTCGAGCAGCAGCGCCAGCTCCCGGTAGGTGATGAGCCCCGCGTTCTCCATCGCCCCGGCCTCGAAGTCGGGGATGCCAACCTGGTCGAGCTTGCCGAAGGCGTAGGGGAGCCCGAAGTAGTCCTGGAGCATCGGCAGGACGGCCAGCGCGGCCTTCTGCCCGAAGCCGAGGAGGGCCTTCTTCTCCTCGAGACACCAGGTGCGGACCGGGACGCCCGCCGCGACTTCCTCGCCGCTCGAGACCAGCGGGCCGACCACAAGCGCCACCAGGTAGCTGGGGAGCACCTCGGTCTCGGCGAATCGGACCTTGCGGTGCGTGCCCTCGAGCTCCTCGGCGAGCACGCGGCCGTTCCCGAGCGCCAGCAGGTTGGGCGGGACCTTCACCGTGAGCGCCCAGGTGCACTTGAACGATGGCTCGTCGAAGCAGGGGAAGACCCGGCGCGCATCGGCGGCCTCGAACTGCGTCGCGGCGACCGAGCCCGCCAGGTACAGCCCGCGAAGGCCCTCGGTGAAGCGACCGGTCCAGCGGAGCACGAGCCGCGCCTCGCCCGGCGGAAGCTCGCCGTCGAGGTCGAGCGCCACCGTCTCGCTCACCGGCCGCGCCTGGACGCGTGCCCGGTGCACCCTGCCTGCGGCGTGGACCTCGGCCTGGGACACGTCCAGCCCGACCGCGTGGAGCACGATGCTCCGCACCGGTCGCTCCACCGAGAGCGTCAGCTCGGCCTCACCGGCGAAGGTGCGTGCATCCAGGTCCAGGGTGAGGCTCGCCTGGTATCGCCGGGGCAGGACCTCGCGGGAGAGCCGGAAGTTACGGTCGTCGGTGTTCACGGGGGTCCGAGACTCGCACGGGCCGGGCCGGTAGCAGGCGATGAATCAGCAGCGGGACCGCGTGGCCGCCGAGCGCCCGTCGACCGGAAGACCTACCCCGCCCGGCCGAGAACGTCTCCTGCCCAACGCATTGCGGCAAGGGCGGAAACCGCTGGAAGGTGCGAGTCCTGGACGTCGGAGCGGTGGCGAGGGTCATCTCAGTCGTGGTCGCAGTCGTCGGTGTGGACGTGTCCGCCGGCTGCCTCCGCGGCGCGGTCCTTCTGGAGCTTCTGCATCCGCTTGCGCATCAGCCCGCGCTTGAGCTGCGAGAGGTGGTCCACGAAGGTGGTTCCCTCGAGGTGGTCGATCTCGTGCTGGAGGACGTGAGCCAGCCGCCCCTCGGCCGCCAGCTCCTGAAAGGCTCCGGTCCGGTCCTGGTAACGCACCCGGACCTTGGCGAACCGAGGCGTCTGCTCCCACTCGTGCGGCACCGACAGGCACCCCTCCTCGAAGCTCACCGGCTCGCTCTTCTCCAGCACCACCGGGTTGGCGATCTCGAAGAAGGTGCCGTCCTCGCGGCCCACCCAGGCGATGGCCAGAGGCACGCCGATCTGGTTCGCGGCGATGCCGATCCCCTCCGCGGCGCGCAGCGACTCCATCATCTCCTCGAGCAGCGGATCGAGCGCCGGACCGAACTCGGTCACCGGGCGAGTCCGCGTGGACAGCACCTTGTCCGGCCAGATGAGGATGGGCTTGGGCATCTTTCCTCGGGCGGCTCTCTAGCGCAGGCTCGGTCCTGCTTCACCCCGGATCCGACACGGAGGAGTGCCTGACGTGGGCTGGCTGATGTCCCGGATGTACGACCGGTGCCTGGAGGGCGCCGAACGTGCGGGGCTTCGGGAGTGGCGCCGCGCGCTGCTCGCGCGAGCGCGCGGGGAGGTGCTCGAGCTGGGGGCCGGAACGGGTGGCAACCTGGCCCTCTACCCGGCCAGCGTCACCCGTCTCGTGTTCAGCGAGCCGGACCGGCACATGCGCGAGGTGCTCCGGCGCAAGCTCGCGGCTCGCCCCGACGTCCAGGTGCTCGACGCCCCCGCGGAGGCGCTTCCGCTCCCGGCGCAGAGCTTCGACACCGTGGTGGCCACGCTGGTCCTCTGCTCGGTGAAGGACCCGGAACGCGTCCTCTCGGAGATCCACCGGGTCCTGCGTCCGGGCGGGAGGTTCCTCTTCCTCGAGCACATCGGGGCACCGGCCGGGACCTGGACCCGCCGGGCGCAGGGCGCGCTCGAGCCGGTGTGGAAGCGCATCGCCGGGAACTGCCACCTCACCCGGCAGCCCGGGCCGCTGCTCGAGGCCGCCGGGTTCAGGGTGTCCCCGTGCACCGAGGAGAGGCTCCCCGGATCCGGCACCCTCACCGGCCGCAGCATTCGCGGGGTCGCGCATCTGCCCCTGGTGGAGGCCCGCCCCGGAAGCTCTTGACAGCGGGGGGGAGCGCCCTGCCTCAATGCCCACCCTTCTCGAGGGAGGGAGGCCCACCCAGATGGCAGTCGAACCTGCTGCGCGACAGACCGCCGCTCCGTCCGGTTCATTCGCTTCCGCCGAGGAGGAATTCCAGCCGTACGTTCCCGACGACGTCCAGATGAAGGAGTTCACGCCCAAGGCCATCGGGGTGGGCGTGTTCTTCGGCCTGCTCTTCGGCGCGTCGACCGTGTACCTGGCGCTGAAGGCGGGTCTCACCGTCTCGGCCTCCATCCCCATCGCGGTGCTGTCGATCTCGGTCCTGAAGAAGCTGGGCGGCTCGACGATCCTGGAGAACAACATCGTCCAGACCATCGGGTCCGCCGGCGAGAGCATCGCCTCGGGCGTGGTGTTCACCCTCCCGGGCTTCCTCTTCCTCGCGGCCGACGCGCACACTCGCCAGAGCGTGGGGGCGCCGTACTTCAGCTACCCGGTCATCTTCACTCTCGCGGTGCTGGGAGGAATCCTGGGCGTCCTGATGATGATCCCGCTCCGGCGGGCGCTCATCGTGAAGGAGCACGCGAACCTGCCCTACCCCGAGGGCACCGCCTGCGCCCAGGTGCTGATTGCCGGTGAGAAGGGCGGGCGGATGGCCGCCATTGCCTACAAGGGTCTGGGGTTTGCGATGGCGTACGCGTTCCTCCAGCAGGTCTTCAAGGTGATTGCCGACACGCCGGGCTACGTGACGCGCGCGACCAGCCGCGTGTTCCCGGCGGCGACGGTCAACGCGAGCATCACTCCCGAGTACCTCGGTGTGGGATACATCATCGGCCCGCGCATCGCCGGGGTGCTGGTCGCCGGCGGCGTGCTCGGCTGGCTCGGGCTCATCCCGCTCCTCGCCTCGCTGGTCCCGCCGGACGCCGTGGCGGTGCAGCTGAACAAGCTCGGCTACCTGCCGGACCTCCTGCGTCCGGGTCGGTTCGGTTGGAACCCTGTCACCCACAGCTTCGGGGAGCTGAACACCGCCATCTACTACGCCTACGTCCGGCAGATCGGCGCCGGGGCGGTGGCGGCCGGCGGGTTCATGACCCTGCTCAAGACGTTGCCCACCATCATCAGCAGCTTCAAGAGCAGCGTGGAGGCGCTGAAGGCCGGGCGGGAGGGGGTGACGGCCCGGCGAACCGAGAACGACCTGCCGCTGACCGTCACCGTGGGGGGGAGCATCCTCCTCGCGCTGATCATCGCCGTGCTGCCCTTCATCCCCGGCACCTTCCTCGGTCGGCTGGTTCTCGGGGTGCTGATCATCGTCTTCGGCTTCTTCTTCGTCACCGTGGCCTCGCGCATCGTGGGCATCATCGGGACCAGCAGCAGCCCGGTCTCGGGAATGACCATCGCCACGCTGATGGCGACCTGCCTCCTCTTCCTGGGGCTCGGCTGGACCACCGACCCGTACCAGCCCATGGCGCTGTGCGTGGGCGGCATCGTTTGCGTGGCGGCGGCCAACGCTGGCGCGACCTCGCAGGACCTCAAGACGGGTTTCCTCGTGGGCGCGACACCGAGGTACCAGCAGCTCGGGCTGATCATCGGCGTCATCGCCGCCTCGCTGATCATCGGCATCACCGTCACCGCGCTCGACAAGCCCACGCTGGACCCGGCCACCGGACAGGTGCTGCACCAGATCGGTACCACCCGCTACCCGGCGCCGCAGGGCACGCTCATGGCCACGCTCATCCGCGGCCTGCTCTCCGCGAACCTCGACTGGCAGTTCGTGCTGGTGGGCGTCTTCCTGGCGGTGACGGTCGAGCTGTGCGGGGTCTCGCCCCTGTCCTTCGCCGTCGGCGCCTATCTGCCGCTGTCGACGACGCTTCCCATCTTCTGCGGGGGGGCGGTGAAGGCCATCGTGGACCGCACCAGCGCGAAGAGAGCGTCGGCGTCGCACGGCGACGACCTCGGTTCCGGGAGCCTGTTCGCGACGGGGCTGGTGGCCGGGGGGACGCTGCTCGGCGTGGCAATCGCGCTCCTCTCCATCTCCCCGACCATCGAGGGCTTCCTGGCCAAGCTCGACGTCAGCGGGCCGCTCATTGGCGCGCTGGGCAGGGGAGGATGGGAGCTGGTCGGGGTGGCGTTCTTCATCCTGATGGGGGTGCTGCTCTTCCGGACTGCGAAGAAGCCGCTGCAGATCTGAGCGCGGCCGGGTGCGGCTCGAGGGGCTGCTCGACGCGCCCCGGGCCGAGAAGCCGGGGGCTTCGGAGCGGTCGAGCCCGGTCGAGCTCTGCGGGCCTTGCCCCCGCGGACCACGGAAGGCCCGCAGGGACAGACGACGAGGACGGCTCAGCCCGGAAGGTCGTCGAGGACGAGCCCGGCGAGCGTGGCGCGGTCCGCCACCGCTTCCACGTCGATGATCCTCCCATCGACGATGGTGGGGCGCAGCACCAGGAGCAGCCGGCCGCCCGGCGCGACGCGGATGCCGACGCTGCCGTCGATGAGCACCGGCGTGGCCGCCTGCGCCCGTCCCTTGAAGAAGGCCGCGACTGCCTCGGCACCTCGCACTTCCGCGGCCGATCCGAGTTTCATCGCGGCGGCATCCGCCCGGAAGACCACCCGGTGCCCGACGAGGTGTGGAACGAGGCGGCGAAGCACCACGAGCCGCCGGCGCTGGCCACGCTCCTGCTCCAGATCGCTCTGATCAACGTCTGGAACCGGCTCAACGTGCCCATCCGCCAGGTGGCAGGCGGCTGGGGCTGAGCGCGAGTTCGGCTGCATGGGGCCATCGGGCGGTCGCCAGGTCCGCCCTCGGTTTGCTTGGATGCAGGCCTCGTGTCCCGCTCGTTCCCTCTCGTCATCCTCCTCCTGACCGCCTGTGAGGGGCCGGGGGGTCCTGGCGCGGCGGACGGCGGAGGTCCGGGGGTCGGCCTCGCGCCCTCCCCGGAGACGCCCGACCTGCCGCTGGCCGGAGCCACGGTCTCGCAGCAGCGGGCGTTCCGTGCCGGGGATGCGCTGTTCGACCAGCTCTTCGAGGCGGAGGACGGGCTCGGGCCGGTGTACGTCCAGCCCTCCTGCGCCGCCTGCCATCTGCGTGGCGGCCGCGGACCCGGGCAGACCAGGCGCATGGCGGTGATCTCCACGTCGACCGGAGACCCCGTGGAGCTCCTCCCCTTCGGGGCGCTGGTCCGCCCGCTGGTCACCGCGGGAGCAGTCACCCCGGTCCTGCCTCCCGATGGCGGTCTTCCGCAGGGTGCGGCGCTCGAGGTGACGAACCGACTGGCGGCTCCCGTGTTCGGCCGCGCGTACCTCGAGGCGATCGCGGACTCGGAGATCGAGCGGGTGGCCGCGGAGCAGGCGCTCCGCGCCGACGACATCCGCGGCCGGGTGAACCGGGTGTCGTTCGTTTCCCAGGGCACGGTCGATCCGAGGTTCCCGGCGCATGCTCCCGGAGAGACCGGGCTCATCGGACGGTTCGGGGTGAAGGCGCGGCTGGCGACTCTGGACGACGTGGTGGCGGACGCGCTCCAGGGAGACCTGGGGCTGACCAGCGCCCTCAGGCCCGCCGAGCTGCCCAACCCCGATGGGCTCACCGACGACCTGCTGCCTGGAGTGGACCTTCCGGACGCGCAGCTCGCCGCGCTGGTGAGCTACACGCGCCTCCTCGACGTCCCCCGGCGTCCGGCGCCGGATCCGCGCGGGGCCGCGCTCTTCGACTCGGTGGGGTGCGCGGTGTGCCACGTGCCGAGCCTCCGGACGCGCGTGGACTGGCCGACCCCGCAGCTCGCCGGCATCGACGCGCCGGTCTTCACGGATCTCTTGCTCCACGACATGGGCGCCGAGCTCGCCGACGGCCAGGAGGAGCACGCGGCCGGCCCGCGCGATTTCCGCACTGCCCCGCTCATCGGTCTCCGGTACCTCGCGTCGTACCTGCACGATGGCCGGGCCAGCACGCTGCGCGAGGCGGTTCTCGCCCACGGTGGTGCCGGCTCGGAGGCGGCCGGGACGGTTCAGCGGTTCGAGGCGCTCGCCGCGGAGGACCAGGACGCTCTGCTCGCGTTCGTTGGCGGGCTCTGATCGAGGTAAACGGGCGAGAACAGGAGGCTTTTCGACACCCCCGCACGCGAAGGTGTCAAACACCTTCTGTCCACGCGAAGGTGTCAAACACCGTCGACACTCCTTCGACACTTCCCGACGCGCCTCCTGGAGAGGTGTCGGACACCTTCCGCCGCCGCTCAGGGACCGATCGTGGCGTCGAAGACCTTCCAGGACACCCCGCCGCGGAGGTCGCGGAGCACGACGTAGAAGCGCACCGGCCCCGCGGCCTGATGGGACCGGAACCGGACGTCGCTCGTGGCGTTCGGGTCCTCGGGGATCGGCTCGGCCGAGCGGAAGTCCACCAGCTCCCCGGCGGTGGATTCCCAGCTGTAGCTGAAGCGCTCGTGCTGGATGCCGCCGTCCAGGCCGACGTAGGTCTCGATCCCGCCGTCGCCACCGTCGGGGATGTGCGGGTAAAGCCGGATCTCCTGGTCGAGCGGGAACACCGCGCCCTGGAGGGGACCTCCGTCGGGAAGCGTGACGTCGAGCAGCTCGGGATTGTGGTTCGGCTGACCCGAGAAGCGCACCGCGAGGCGGTAGATGCCCCGCTCCCGATTGGACGGGTCCGGTCCCGCATCCGGGCGCTCCACCTGGTAGCCGATCGCGATCTGCGCGACGCCGGGCTCACTCACGTTGATGCCGCCGTCGAGGCCACCCACGCTCCCGAACGCCGCCTGCAGGAATGCCTGGATCTCCGGCCGCGAGGCGTCGAGCACCAGGTCGGGCAGATCCAGGCCATTGCTCCCCGGGCAGTCGAAGTCCGCGGAGAAGGGGTTCCCCGGTCCGCACAGCGCCAGCCGGAAGGCGAGCCCCGCGTCCGGGTAGGCGAGCGGGGCGAAGGTGATGGGCGGGGGCAGCCCCGCGTCTCGCAGGTCGGCCTCGGGCGGCTCGGCACGCAGGGCGAGCAGCCGCACCCGACCGAGAAGCTGGCTCTGCTTCTCCAGATCCGGCTGGCACGCGATCGCGACCAGCACCGCCACCAGGGCCATTCCCAGCGTCACCGGCCAGCGCCGCATCACCACGACCCCTTCACGCCCAGGATGGGCACGATCGGAAGCCCCTCGAACTGCGCGCTCTGCGCGTAGTTGTAGTTGTACTGCGTGCCCTCGATGCTGCGGGTGTTCGTCACGTTCTGGATATCCAGGTACAGGTCGAGCGACCAGTTGTCGAAGACCCACACCTTGTCGATGCGCACGTCGAGCTGCGCGAAGCTGGGCAGCCGGAAGGAGTTCACCGCGCCGAACAGCGGCACGTAGCTGTCGGTGAGGTCGTCCTTCACCGCCCCCACGACCGGCGTGCGCGGGTTCCCGGTGGCGTAACGGAAGCGGGCGCCGATCTCCCAGCCCGCCCCGAGCTTGTAGCTGGCGATCGCGGTGAGCACGTGCGTCTGGTCGAAGTCGAAGAAGCGCCAGTTCGCGCCCGGCCGATCGATGCGCTCGCTGCGCGAGAAGGTGTAGGCGATCCATCCGAAGAGGCGTCGGGTCAGCGCCTGGCGGAAGAGCAGCTCGACCCCGTAGATGCGCCCCCGCCCGTCATTGACCAGGTTCTGGGGCACCACCTGGCCGTTGCGCTCGACGTACGCGCTGGTGCTCACCGGGATGTCCCACAGCCGGTTGTAGAAGCCCTCGACGCTCAGCAGCAGGTCGGGGCGGATGTTCCACTCGAAGCCCAGGCTGCTCTGCAACGCGTACCGGCTCCCGAGGTCCGGGTTACCGAAGGTCGGGTCGGCCTCGCCGTTCTGCAGCGAGGGAGGAGCGTGGTAGAGGCCGATGCCCGCCTTGAGGGTCAGGACTTCCGGGAGCACCGTCCAGCGCGCCGCCAGCCGGGGATCGGCGGTGAGGAGCGCCGTCCTTTGGAGCCGGATGCTGACCAGATCCATCCGCACGCCGGGGATGATCAGCAGCGAAGGTGAGGGCCGCAGTCGCAGCTCGGTCCAGAGCCCGAGCTGGCTCTGCCAGAACGGCGAGTCCGCGTAGAGGATCTCCCGGGTGGGCCCGAAGTACGAGGGCTCACCCTCGCGTGGGGGCAGTCCCAGCGCGGCGCGGATCGTGCCGCTGGTATAGGTCCAGTCCACGCCCACCGCCGGGGTGATCCAGTCGGCCAGCCGGAGCTCCGCCGTGCTGCGCAGCGCCCACGTGCTCGCGCCCAGCGTCAGCCCGCGCTGTCCGCCGATGTTGAGGTCCACCTCGGTGCGGTCGAAGCCGCCGATGGTGTCCACCCGCCAGGCGCCGTCGAGGTAGGTGTGCCGCAGCCGCGCCTGGTTGAAGCCGGTCTCGCTCCTGAAGTCGCGGCCGATGGTCGGATCCCCGGAGAACGAGCTGCGGGTCACGAGCTCCAGCGCGTCCTGGCTGTGCAGCCCGAGGAGCTGGAAGGTGTTCTTCCCGTTCGGTTTCCAGGTCAGCTTCAGCTGCGCGTCGTCGTAGCGCGGGGCAACGGTGAAGCTCGGCGAGTCGTCCTTCAGGAACAGCGGGAGGATGAGGTCGATGTACGAGCGCCGGTAGGCGCCGGCGATGCTGAGCGTGTCGGTGATCGGCGTCTCGAGCACCACGTTGGCGTTGTAGGCGTTGACCTCGAGCACCCCGTGGAACCCGTCGGTCTTCGGATTTCGGCTCTTCACGTCCACCACGCCACCGATCACGCCGCCGTAGTAGGGCGAGAAGTTGCCGGGGAGGTAGTCCACCGACTCGAGCAGCTCGCTGTTGTAGACCGCGGTCAGGCCTCCGAAGTGGAAGAGCAGGGGGATGCGCTCGCCGTCGAGGAAGATGCCCGAGTCGCGCGGGCTGGTGCCGCGGATGACGATGAGTCCGCCGTTCAGCGGAGGCCGGGCGACGCCGGGGAGATTCTGGATGACCTTGAGCGCGTCGCCGGTGGTGCCCGGGATGCGCTGGATCTCCTGGAGCGAGAGGGTGGTCTGGCTGACCTCCTTCTTCTCCCGGGCGCCGCGCACCACCGTCTCGTAGGGCGAGAAGAAGGTGCGGAGCACGTGGTACGTGGCCTGGGTCAGCTTGCCGGGGTCGATGCGCTCGGTGGTCTCGAATCGCTGGAACTCGCTGGCGGTGACGACCACCTGGACGTTGCCCTCGGGGACGTCGCGAAAGGAGAACTGTCCGCGCGCGTCGGTGACCGTGCTCATCCCCAGCGCGGGCAGCGCCACCTCGGCGCCGGCCAGCGGCTTGCGATTGCCGCGCTCGAGGATCCGGCCGGAGAAGTTCACCGGCCCCTCCTGCGTCACCCGGGAAGCGGTGGAGGCGGGCCGGAGCACGAAGTCGTAGGCGTAGGTGATCCGGACGGCGCTCGGCTTGCCGTCGAGCTCGGCCGGGAGGAAGCGGAACTGGCGGACGGCGGCGAGGGCCGCCTCGTCGAAGCCGTGGCCCGCCGGCTCGACGACCTCGGCGCGGGTCACCTCGCCGGTCGCCGAGATGTCGATGCTGAGAACGACCCGGCCCTCCAGCTTCCGGGCCTCGGCCTCGGGGGGGTAGGCCGCCTCGACGAAGCGCTCCACCTCCGGGGGGCGGGTGAGCGTCGGGCCGGAGGTCTGCGGCGCCTGGGTCTCCGTGCCGTCGCCAGGGGGAGGAGGCTCGGGGGCCGGCGTCTGGCCGAGCGCGAGCGCCGGAGCACACGCCAGGGCTGCCATCCACCAGGCTCGACGCCTCGACACTGGTCGCCCTCTCCCGCGCCCGGGCTGCTCTCCGTGAGGCCGCGGCGCCCTCGAGACGGGTGATGCCCGCTCCGGCCGGCGCCGGCAACACAAACGCATCTGCTGCCAGCCGGATTCCCCGGCCGGAGCTCAGCAGACCGCGACGAGGAGCACCCGTCCGCCGAGCGTCGGGCCGGCCGGACTGAAGGGAGCCCCCGTGTCCGGGTGGAGCGCGGCCTCGAGCCGGAGGCCGGCACCCTCGAGGAGCCGGACGAGCTCGGTGATGGTGTAGACCCGGACGGACGCCGACTTCTGGCCCGAGCCCCGGGGCCCCGCCCAGAACCAGGTGGTCTCGACCCGTCCGGCGACCGGATCGAAGCGCGCCTCCTCGACCAGCAGGGTGCCGTCCGGCAGGCGGTGCGCAGGGACCGCTTCGCGGGCGAGCCGTGCGGCGAGGACGTCGCGGTGCATGGTGTCGACCGCCACCTTGCCGCCGGGCCTCACTGCGGCAGCGAGAGTGCCGAGGATCGCGGCGTCATCGGCCTCCTCACCGTAACCGAGAGAGCTGAACAGGCTCAGCGCGGCGTCGAAGCCCGACTCGCCGAGCGGTGCCCGGAGGTCGTGCCGCACATAGCGCAGTCGCTCGGGCACGAGATCGCCCCGCCTGCGCTCAGCCTCCGCGAGCAGGTGAGCGGACTGGTCCACGCCGAGGACGCGGGCGCCCATCCGCGCCAGCGGGAGGCTCACCCGCCCGTAGCCGCAGCCGGCGTCGAGCACGCGGGAGCCCTCGCCCATCCCGAGGATCCGCCAGAGCGCCCTGGCCTCCTCGTCGCCCCCCTTGGACACGGTGCCCCAGACGCGGACGTACTCGTCGTCGAAGAACTGCTCCCACCACGGAGCGCTGGTCATGGCCAGCGGCCCGGCGGATCAGTCCAGCCGCGAGAGCAGCAGCTTGCGCTGGAGCTGGAGCGTCTCCGGAGAGAACTTGCCGAGCATCTCGAAGAAGTCGGCCTCCTCGGTGAGCTCCTGCTTCCACTCGCCCGCGTCGATGTGGGTGGCCTCGTCCACCTTCTCCGCTGGGATGTCCAGCCCGGAGAGGTCGAGGTCCCCGGCCTTCGGCACCCACCCGAACGGCGTCTCCTGGCCGCCCACGCGGACGTGCGCGCGATCGACGATCCACTTCAGCACCCGCATGTTCTCGCCGAAGCCCGGCCAGAGGAACTTGCCGTCCTTGCCCTTCCGGAACCAGTTCACCTGGAAGAGCTTGGGCGGGTACGGAATCTTCTCCTGCATGTCCAGCCAGTGCTGCAGGTACTCGCCCATGTTGTAGCCGGCGAAGGGCAGCATGGCCATCGGGTCCCGGCGCACGACGCCGACCTTGCCGGTGGCCGCGGCGGTGGTCTCCGAGCCCAGTGTCGCGCCGAGGAAGACCCCGTGCGCCCAGTTGAAGCTCTGGAGCACCAACGGGACGGTGGTGGCGCGCCGGCCGCCGAAGACGATCGCGCTGATCGGCACGCCCTCGGGGTCGTTCACGTGCTTGCTCAGCACGGGGTTGTTGGTCATCGGCGCGGTGAAGCGCGAGTTGGGGTGGGCGGCCTTCTCGGTCGAGCCCTTCTTCCAGGGACGCCCCTGCCAGTCGGTCAGCTCGTCGGGGACCTCGCCGTCCATTCCCTCCCACCACACGTCGCCGTCCTTGGTCATGGCGACGTTGGTGAAGATGGTGTCCCTGGCGATGGTCTTCATCGCGTTGGGGTTGGAGCCGAAGTTGGTCCCCGGGGCGACGCCGAAGTACCCGTTCTCGGGGTTCACTGCCCAGAGCCGGCCGTCCTTGCCCACCCGCATCCACGCGATGTCGTCACCGACGGTCCAGACCTTCCACTTCGCGAAACGCTTCGGGGGGATCATCATCGCGAAGTTGGTCTTGCCGCAGGCGGAAGGGAACGCGCCGGTCACGTAGGTCATGTGACCGTCGGGGCTCTCCACGCCGAGGATGAGCATGTGCTCGGCGAACCAGCCCTCGTCCTTCCCCAGCCAGCTCCCGATGCGGAGCGCGAGGCACTTCTTCCCCAGGAGCGCATTGCCTCCGTAGCCCGAGCCGAAGCTCCAGATCGTGTTGTCCTCGGGGAAGTGGCAGATGTAGCGGCGCTCGGGGTTGAGGTCCCCGGTGCAGTGCAGGCCGCGGTTGAAGTCGTTGGAGTCCCCGAGCATGTCCAGCGCGGGCTTCCCCATGCGGGTCATGATCCGCATGTTGAGGACCACGTAGACGCTGTCGGTGATCTCGAGGCCGACCCTCGACAGCGGGGAGCCGAGGGGCCCCATGACGTAGGGGATGACGTACATGGTCCGGCCCTTCATCGAGCCGTGGAAGAGCTTGGTGAGCTTCCCGTACGCCTCCTCGGGGGCCATCCAGTTGTTGGTCGGGCCCGCTGCCTCCTGCGTCTTGGTGCAGATGAAGGTGAGGTGCTCGACGCGCGCGACGTCGTTCGGGTTCGACCGGTGCAGGTAGCAGCCGGGCCGCTTTGCCGGATTCAGGGGGATGAGCACGCCGGTGTCGACCGCGTGCTTGGTGAGCCGCTCCTTCTCGGCCTCCGAGCCGTCGCACCACACGATGCGGTCCGGCTGGCAGAGCGCGGCGCAGTCCCGCACCCAGTCGAGCAGGGCCTTGTTCCGTGTGAGCGTCGTCGCGGTCCCGTCAATCTGGCTCGCCATCAGTTCATCTCCCGAACAGATCCGTGAGGGGCGGTTCTCCTAATACAAGCTGTGACCCCTTGCCGAGCCAAACTGGGGCGTGTCTGGCCCGACTCGCTGGGTGGCACACCTTGTGCGCTCATCCGGTGGATTAGCAAGGGCTGCGCGTTACGACGCGCCGCGAAAGCGGAGCGCATCGGACGCAGGCGAACGAGCCTGATTCGGCGGAGGTGTTCGCTGAAGGTGTCTCGCTGAAGGTGTCCGCTGAAGGTGTCAAACACCTTCGACGTGCTGGAGGCTGCGGAGCGGGCCTGGACGGGCTTCTCCAACGCCTGCAGCTCCAGCGACGCCTGAAGCTCCACCGCGACGTGTCTCGTGCCGGCGGAGGTGTCAAACACCTTCGAGCAATCCCGGGGTCGCTGAGGTCTCGTTTCGGCGGTGCTCGGCTCGTTCCTGGACACGGTCTGGAGACACCCCGGTGCGCGTCCGTCGCGCCGGCCAGGGCCTCGGGACGGCTGCTCGGGGCCCGAGGAGGTGTCCCCGAGGAGGTGTCAGACACCTTCGACGGCCTTCGACGGGGCGAACCGCCGAGCGCCTTCGACGCACCTCCGTCGGTGGGATTCCGGACTGGAGGTGTCAAACATCTTCGACACCTTCGACGGGCGAGTTCGCGGACGGACGCACCCCGCCCGACGGTGTCAACCACCTTCGACGCGGCGACTCGCGAAGGTGTCAAACACTTCCGAACGGAGTTTCATCTGGTCACCGTCCGGTCGACCGGCCCCTCGGGTCCTCAGTGTGCGCTCCGGTGGGCCCGGCGGTCTTCACGGACCGGGCTGCTAGCATCCGTGCCCCGATGCTCGCCCCCGCCGACTCTCACGGCTCAGAGATTCCGACCTACAGCCGTGACCGCGCCAGGCGCCGCGCGCGGATCGCCTCGATCGTCACCGGCACCACCATCGAGTGGTACGACTTCTATCTCTACGGCTCGCTCTTCACGGTGATGCAGCCGCACTTCTTTCCGACCACCAATCCGATCTCCGGATGGCTGATCGGGCTCGCGCTGTATGCCACCGGCTTCGTGATTCGCCCCGTGGGGGCCGCCTACTTCGGGCGACTCGGCGATCTCCGCGGCCGGAAGGCGGCCTTCCTCGCCACGCTGCTCCTGATGGGCGGGGCGACCACCGCCATCGGCCTTCTCCCCGGCTACGAGCGGGTCGGCATCCTCGCCCCGGCGCTGCTGGTGCTCATGCGGCTGCTGCAGGGCTTCGCGCTCGGCGGGGAGTACGGCGGCGCCGTGATCTACGTGGCGGAGAACGTTCCGGACGGCGAGCGCGGCTACTACACCAGCTACGTCCAGGTCACCGCGACGCTCGGGCTCCTCGTCTCGATGATGGTGCAGCTCGCGGTTCGCAACTACCTCGGTCCCAGCGAGTTTGCGGCCTGGGGCTGGCGCCTCCCCTTCGTGTTCTCTCTGTTCCTCCTGGGCATCGCCGGCTGGGTACGCGCGCAGCTTCCGGAGTCTCCGCTCTGGGAGCGGCTCCGCCTCGAGAACCGCCTCTCGCGCGAGCCGCTGGTCGACGCCGGGCGGAACTGGAAGAAGCTGGCGCTGGCGCTCTTCGCCGCGACCGCCGGTCAGGGCGTGGTCTGGTACACCGCTCAGTTCTTCTCCGTGCAGTTCATGACCCGGCTGCTCGGCATTCCCGCGCAGACCGCGACGCTCATCGCCGCCGTGGCGCTCCTCTGCGGCCTGCCCTTCTTCGTCGTCTTCGGAGCGCTCTCCGACCAGATCGGCCGGAAACGGCTGATGGTGGTGGGGAATCTCCTGGCGGCGATCAGCTTCTTCCCCATCTACCGGGCGATGCAGATCGTCTCCAGTCCGCTGAACGAGGCGGCGATGACCGCGCTGGTCTTCGTCCAGGTGCTCCTGGTCACCATGACCTACGGACCGATCGCCGCCTTCCTGGTCGAGTTCTTCCCGGCACGCGTGCGGTACACGTCGCTGTCCATTCCCTACCACCTGGGCAACGGCATCTTCGGCGGTCTCACCGCCTACCTTGCCTCGACAATTGCGGTGAGCGCGAACAACAAGTTCGTCGGGCTGGCGTTCCCCTGCACGGTGGCGCTGATCACGGCGGCGCTCGGCGCGCTGTACCTGCCCGAGACGTCGAGGACGCGGATCTGGGCCGAGCTGCGCCGTGGCTCGGGTTCGGGAAGCGGGCCATACCCGGTCCGCGAGCCGACCGGAGAGCACCGCGCACCGAGCGGCGTGCACCTCGTCCCTCCGGGCGTGTAGCGGCGCAACCTCAGTGGATCGCGGCGCGGACCGGCAGCCGCCGCAGCAGCTGGGCCTCCGCCTCCAGCAGCTGCTCGAGCCGCGGCCACGTCGCCTCGCCGTGCACCCGCGCCGCCAGTCGGAGGAAGAGCTTCTGGTGGCCGTCCTCGCTCCGGGCGAGCTCGGCGTAGAAGCGCCGCAGGTCCGGGTCGGGCAGCGCTCCGGCCAGCAGCGCCAGGCGCTCGCAGCTCCGCGCCTCGATGATCGCCGCCACCAGGAACCGGTCCAGCTGGCGCTGCGCGGCCGGCGTCCGCACCACGTCTTGAAGGCCCTGCGCGTAGGGGTCGCCCGGGTCGCGGCCAAGCGTGAGCCCGCGCCGCTCGAGGAGCTGGAGAACCCGCGCGAGGTGCCCGCTCTCCTCCCGGGCGAGCCGGGCCATGTGCGCCGGGAGCCCCGGGACCTCGGGATAGGCCTGGAGCAGCGAGAGGGCATTCGCCGCGGCCTTCTTCTCGCAGTGCGCGTGGTCGACGAGCACCGCGTCGAGATGCGCGAGCGCATTCGGCAGCCAGCGCGGATCGGTCCCGCAGCGGAGCGTGACGCGGTTGTGAAGCTCGGAGGGCGGAGAGCTCATCTGCCGGGCGCGTCCTATCGCGCCGGGGCCGCCGGCGTCACCCGGGGCCGAACAGCGCCTCATTCACCCGGGAGGGGTCCACCGCGATGGGCTCCCGGGGAAGCCGCTCCAGGACAAACCGGGGCACCAGCGCCTGCAGGTCGACCGGTCGTCCATCGCCGAGCCCCGCCCAGGCCGCGAGCAAACCGACCAGCCGCTCCGGTGCGATGCCGCGCTCCCGGAGCTCGGCCAGGCCGGGCGTTCCCGCGCGCTTGGCCAGGCGCTTCCCGTCGGGGCCGAGAAGGAGCGGGACGTGGGCATACACCGGCACGGGGAGCCCGAGCGCCTCGCAGAGCTGGATCTGCCGGGCCGTCGACCTCAGGAGGTCGTCACCCCGGAGGACGTGGGTGATGCCCATCTCCGCGTCGTCCACCACCACCGCCAGCTGGTAGCTCGGGACGCCGTCGTTCCGGAGCACCACGAAGTCTCCGACCTCCCGGGCGACGTCCTGTACGATCCTGCCGTGGAGCAGGTCGTGGACGTCGGTGAGCCCCTCGCGAGGCCGGAACCGCCACGCCGGTGGACGGGTCCGCGCGCGTTCCTCGACCTGCTCGGAGGAGAGCGCGAGACAGGTTCCCGGGTACCGTGGGCCCTCGTCCGCAGGACCGTGCGGCGCGGACACCGCACGGGCGATCTCGCTCCTGGTGCAGAAGCACGGGTACACCCGGCCCGTGGCCCGGAGCCGCTCGAAGGCCGCGCGGTAGAGGTCCAGCCGCCGGCTCTGGAACACTGGCGGTGCGTCGAACTCGAGGCCGAGCCAGGCCTGGTCGGCAAGCAGCGCCTCGGTGAGCCCGGTCCGCGAGCGCGCGGTGTCCAGGTCCTCGACCCGGAGGAGGAACTCCCCCGCCTGCGAGCGAGCCCACAGCCAGCCAAGCGCCGCCGCCCAGGCATTGCCGAGGTGGAGCCGCCCCGTGGGACTGGGGGCGAACCGGCCGCGATGGGTCGCCGTCACGTCGTGGGCAGAGGTGCCACACCATCCCTGTGACCCGCAATCCCGACCTTTGCTAAGAGCGCGGCGCCCGATGCGGTTCCTCCACCTCTCCGACGTCCACGTCACGGCCGACTACCGGCGCCACTCGCTCGTGCGCCTGGGCTGGCGCCGGTGGCTCGCCCTCGGCGAGCTGACCTTCGGTGGCCGCGCGCGCGCCTTCGCAAGGGCCCCGGAGACCATCACCCGGATCCTGGAGGACGCCCGCACCCTCGAGGTGGACCACGTCATCCTCTCCGGCGACGTGACCGCCTATGCGCTCCCCGCCGAGTTCGACGGGGCGAGGGCCGCCATGGGCCAGTGGGCCGAGGAGCCGCGCCGCTGCACGGTCATACCGGGCAACCACGACCGTTACACCCCCGGCGCGCACCGCACGCGGCGCTTCGAGCAGACCTTCGGGAACCTCCTGGTCTCCGACCTGCCCGACATCGCCGTCGAGGAGGGCTTTCCCTTCGTGCGGCTCCTCGGCGAGCACGACGCGGTCATCGGGCTCCAATCGGCGCGGGTGCCTTACTTCCCCGGACTGTCCTACGGCATCGTCGGGCGGAAGCAGCGGGACGCCCTCGCCGCGCTGGTCCACCGCCCCGAGCTGGAGGGGCGCGCGGTGCTGGTGGTCGTTCATCACGCGCCGTTCGGCGAGCTGGGGAAACCGGACCGGCTGCTGCACGGCCTCGTCGACGCGCCGGCCGTCCTGGCGCTGATCCCCGGCGAGCGGTTCGCGCTGCTCCACGGGCACATCCACCAGCGGTACCACTTTCCCGCCACCGACCGTCGCCCCCACATCTTTGGCGCCGGCTCGTCCACGCAGGCGGGTCACGAGGGCTACTGGATCATCGAGACCGCGGGTGGCCGCATCGCGCGCTGCGAGAAGCGAAGTCTGACCGGCTGAGGGTCGGGTCCGGTGAGGCCCGTTCACCCAGCCGCGGCCGAGACCGGTGACGCCGCGCTCCCCGGGGCGATGGTGTCCGCCAGGGCGAGCGACTCGCGCACGCAGTCCGCGATCCCGGGTCCGCGGTAGGCGCTCCCGGCCAGCACGAGGCGCGGATGGTGCCGCAGCGCCGTCGCGATGGCATCCAGCCGCGCGTGATGGCCCACCTCGTACTGAGGGATCGCCTGGGCCCAGCGCACGATCCGAACCAGGTCCGGCGGCCGCTGGATGCCGAGCATCGTCCCCAGCTCCTCGCGCACCACGCCGACCAGCGCTTCGTCCGGAAGCGCCGCCCACTGCGCCCCGTGGGCTCCGCCGACCAGGACGGTGAGCAGCGTTCCCCCGCCGGGAGCACGGAACGGGTACGCCGAGGAGACGAAGATGACGCCCAGGACCCGCCGGTGCTCGCGGGCCGGCACCAGCACCCCGAATCCCTGCGGGTCCGGGTCGAGCGCCGGACGCCAGCCGAGGTGGACCACCGAGATCGGCACCGCGTGAATCGCCTCCAGCGCGGTGGCGATGCTCGCATCCAGCGGCCGGAGCAGCTCCGCCGACAAGCGCGGCGGCACGGCGAGCACCACCCGCTCGAAGCGTTCGCCGCCACCGTCCCAGCTCACCTGCCACCCACCCGCCGCGGGCTCGAGCGCGCGCACCCGGATCCCGAGGCGGACCGCGTCGCCGAGGGCCTGCCCCAGCGCCCGGGGGAGCGTCCCGAGCCCCCCCTCGAACGAGGCCAGCCGGGGAGGCGCCGCCCGCGGTCCCTTGCGTCGCATCGCCTTCGCCGCGAGCAGGAGGCTCCGGTGACTTCGCTCCATCTCGTGGAGCCGGGGGAACGCCGCGCGAACGCTCAGCCGCTCCGAATCGCCGCCGAAGATACCGGTCTGCACCGCGTCGAGCAGGGTCTCGGTCACGTGCCGTCCGAGGTGGCGCCGCCCGAAGTGGGCCAGGCTCTCGTCCACCCCGGTGGGCCCGCGGCGGCTCAGTGGCTCGAGCAGGAGGCGAAGCTTCGCCCACCAGGGCACGATGTCCGAGCGCAGCAGCTCCGGCGGCTTCGAGGGCAGGAAGCGCACCTTCCCGCGGACGAAGAGCGCCCGCCGGTCCCCGGCCGGGGATGCCGGGCGCAGTTGGTCCGCGATGCCCAGTGCCTCGGCGACCCGGGACACTGCGCCCTCCCGGTCGAGGAAGCCGTTGGGACCGGCCTCGAGGACAAAGCCCTCGTCGAGCCAGGACCGGATCTGCCCTCCGACACGCTCCGATCCCTCGAGCACCGTCACCGGAGTCCCGCGCGCCCGCAGCGCCCAGGCGAGCGTCAGCCCCGAGATGCCAGCTCCGACGATGGCGGTGCGCAGCTGCGGCACGGACCTTCCTCCAGGACGAACGCCTGACGGGCCGCGATTCCGCTCGCGACCCGCCCGGGTGCTGCTTATGTCACGGCCATGCGCTTCGTGGTGACCGGTGCGAACCGCGGGATCGGCCTGGAGTTCGTCAAGCAGCTGACAGCCCGGGGTGAGGAGGTCGACGCCACCGCCCGCGACCCCGGGGACGCGCCCGAGCTCCAGGCCCTGGCCCGCCCGGGCGTCCAACTCCGGATCCACCCGCTGGACGTGGCCGACGACGCCAGCGTGGCCGCGTTCGCGGAGCAGCTCCCTCCCGGCCCGGTGGAGGTGCTGATCAACAACGCCGGGGTCTCGGGGGTGAAGGGCGGAGAGCCGATCGACCCTGCCGACATCCTCCGGGTCTTCAACGTGAACGCGGTCGGCACGCTCCGGGTCGTGCGCCTGCTCCTCCCGCGGCTCCGCGAGGGGAAGGGGAAGAAGATCGTCAATCTCACCAGCGTCCTGGGGAGCATCGCCGAGGCCGACGGCGGCCGCTTTGCCTACCGCCTGAGCAAGACCGCCCTGAACATGGCCACCAAGATCCTGGCCGAGGACCTGCGCGGCGAGGGCTTCCGCACCGTCGCGCTCCATCCCGGGTGGGTACAGACGCGCATGGGGGGAGGCGCCGCGCCGCTGCCACCGGAGCAGTCGATCCGGGGGATGCTGCGCATCATCGACGGGCTCACCGCCGAGCAGAGCGGACGCACCTTCGATTTCCAGGGCCGGCAGATTCCCTGGTGACCCGTCAGGGGTAGAGGCGCTCCACCGTCCACGGCGCGTCGGGAGACGCCCGGCGGAACAGCTCCCGGTCGTGGAGCCGGAACTCGCCCGACTCCCAGAACTCGATCCGGTCGGGGTCCAGCCGGAACCCGGACCAGTACGGAGGCCGCGGGACCTCCCGGCCGGCGTGCCGGGCCTCGACCTCCCTCACCGCCGCCTCGAGCACGGCGCGGCTGGCCAGCGGCTCACTCTGACGCGACGCCCAGGCGCCGATCTGGCTTCCGCGCGGGCGGCTGGCGAAGTACGCATCGGCCTCCTGATCCGAGACCTGCGTCACGCGCCCCTCGATGCGCACCTGCTTCTCCAGGGGCTTCCAGTGAAAGTTGAGCGCGGCCCAGGGATTCGACCGCAGCTCACGGAACTTCCGCGACTCGAGGTGGCCGTAGAAGACGAAGCCCTCGCGGTCGAAGCCCTTGAGCAGCACCACCCGCGAGCTGGGGCGCCCGTCCGGCCCGACGGTGGAGAGCACCATCGAGTTGGGGTCCACCGGCACGGCGGCCTCCGCCTCGCGGAACCACTCCGCGAACTGCTCGAACGGATCCGTCATGCGGCCCTCCATAGCAGAGACTGCGTGCGCGCGGGCGTTGACGGCCGGCCAGCAGCGGGCATGGTGGGCCCGTGAAGATTCTCTACGTGGCCTCCGAGGTCGCGCCCTACAGCAAGTCGGGCGGACTGGCCGACGTGGCGCACGCGCTGCCGCGAGCGCTCTCGGCGCGAGGCCACGAGGTCCGGGTGGTGACCCCGCTCTACGCCACGGCCCGCATTCCGAACGCCGAGGACACGGGCCGCTCCATTCGCTTGCGCTTCCCCTTCGGCGAGCCGCGCGCGGGCATCCGCGTGGCAAGGCCGGAGCCCCGGCACGAGGTGTGGTTCCTCGAGCATCACGGATTCTACGGTCGGCCGGGCCTCTACGGAGACGGGCACGGCGAGTACGGCGACAACCATCGGCGCTTCGCCTTCCTCGCGGTCGGCGCGCTGTCCGCGGCGCAGGCGATGCGGTTCGCGCCCGACGTGGTGCACCTGAACGACTGGCAGACCGGGCTCGGCGCGCTGGCGCTGGCGCGCGGCTTCCGCGGCACATCGGTGGGCGAGGCGCGGAGCCTCTTCACCATCCACAACCTCGCCTACCAGGGGCTCTTCTCCAAGGCGGTGATGGCCGACCTCGGGCTTCCCTGGGACGTGTTCACCCCCGGGGGTCTCGAGTTCTACGACCAGGTGAACTTCATGAAGTCCGGCCTGGCCTTCGCCGACGCCCTCAGCACGGTGAGCCCCACCTATGCGCAGGAGATCCAGACCCAGGCCTACGGCTGCATGCTCGAAGGAATGCTCCGGGCGCGCGCCCACGAGCTGCACGGCATCCTCAACGGCATCGACGTGCACGAGTGGGACCCGCACGCCGACCCGTACCTCCCCGCGCCGTACGACGCCCACGACCTCTCGGGCAAGGCGGTGTGCAAGGCCGAGCTGCGCCATCGCTTCGGGCTTCCCGACCCGGACCACGTCTCGGACGCGCCGCTCTTCGGGGTGGTGACCCGCCTGGCGGGGCAGAAGGGCATCTCGTTGCTGCTGGAGGGCATTCCGACGCTCCTCGACCACGGAGCGGAGGTGGTGGTGCTCGGCAATGGCGAGCGCCGGTACGAGGACGCCCTGCGCTCGCTCTCCGCGGCCCGGTCCGATCGGTTCCGGGCCTTCATCGGCTTCGAGCCCGCGCTCTCGCACCTGGTGGAGGGCGGGGCGGACTTCTTCCTCATGCCCTCGCTCTACGAGCCGAGCGGGTTGAACCAGATGTACTCGCTCCGCTACGGGACGGTCCCGGTCGTGCGCGCGACGGGCGGGCTCGAGGACACCGTGCGAGACGCGGACCTCCCCGGCGGCACCGGCTTCAAGTTCCGCGACTTCGACGTGGGCGGCCTGCTCTGGGCCAGCGGCCGGGCGATGGACTGGTGGTGGCATCGGCGTGACGACCTCGATGCGCTCCGGCGGCGGGGCATGCTCCAGGACTGGTCCTGGGAGAGCTCGGCCGCGACCTATGAGCGCCTGTACGCCTCGCTCGCCGGCTGATACGACCTCGCGGCCATGAGCACCGCGGATGCGTTCTCGCAGGGGCCGAAGTCCACCCGTTCGGATGCCCTGGTGTTCTTCGGCGCGACGGGCGATCTGGCCTACAAGAAGATCTTCCCCGCGCTCCAGTCGATGGTGGAGCGTGGCTCGCTCGACTGTCCGGTCATCGGGGTGGCCAAGGCGGGGTGGACGCTGGAGCAGCTGAAGGCCCGGGCGAAGGAGAGCGTGGAGAAGCACGGCCCGGGCGTGCGCGAGCCGGCCTTCTCCAAGCTGATGTCGCAGCTGCGCTACGTCGATGGGGACTACGGAGATCCGCAGACCTTCGTGCAGCTCAAGTCGATGCTCGGCAGCGCGAAGGCCGCCACGCACTACCTCGCCATCCCGCCCATGCTGTTCGCCACCGTGGTCGAGGCGCTGAGCAAGTCCAGCTGCGCCACCGGCGCGCGGGTGGTGGTGGAGAAGCCGTTCGGCCGGGATCTGAAGAGCGCCGAGGAGCTGAACCGGATCCTCCACCAGGTGTTCCCGGAGCAGTCGGTCTTCCGCATCGACCACTACCTCGGGAAGGAGGCGGTCGAGAACCTCCTCTTCTTCCGCTTCTCCAACACCTTCCTCGAGCCGATCTGGAACCGGAACTACGTGGAGTGCGTGCAGATCACGATGGCCGAGAGCTTCGGCATCGAGGGTCGGGGCAAGTTCTACGACGAGACGGGGTGCATCCGGGACGTGGTGCAGAACCATCTGCTCCAGGTCGTCGGCTTCCTGGCGATGGAGCCCCCCTCGGACCTCTACTGGGAATCGGTGCGAAACGAGGTGGGCGACGTGTTCCGCGCCATCCCGCCGCTCCGCCCCGAGGACGTGGTGCGGGGCCAGTTCGTCGGGTACCGCCAGGAGCCGGGGGTGGCGCCGCACTCGCAGGTGGAGACCTACGCCGCGGTCCGGCTCCAGGTCTCGTCCTGGCGGTGGGACGGCGTGCCGTTCCTCATCCGCTCGGGGAAGCAGCTTCCGGTCACCGCCACCGAGGTGACGGTGAAGCTGCGCCGGCCTCCGCTCCGGAAGCTCACCCGGCGCGACGCCAACACCTTCCGCTTCCGGCTCGGCCCGGACATGAAGCTTTCGCTGAGCGCGCGGGTGAAGAAGCCCGGCCCCGAGCTGGTGGGAACGACAGTGGAGCTCGCGGTCGTGAAGCAGCAGAGCGCCGACGAGGCGGACGCCTACGAGCGCCTGCTCACCGACGCGATGAACGGCGATGCGACGCTCTTCGTCCGCCAGGACGCGGTCGAGGCCGCCTGGGCGGTGGTCGAGCCCGTGCTGGACAACGTCACCCCGCTCCAGTTCTACGAGCCGGGGAGCTGGGGCCCGCGCGAGGCCGAGCGCCTCGCGGCGGACCTGGGCGGCTGGGAGGACCCGATGGGCACTCCCCGGGACCCCTGAGCCGCCCGGGGACCGAGGCTAGTACCCGGCGTTCCGGTCCGGCACCGAGGCGATCATCGCCCCGGTGAACACCACTCCGCCGGCATTGGCCGCGGCGAGGAGGAAGCCCCACCACACCGGGTAGAACATCTGCCCCGCGGGGGCGAAGAACGGGGTCAGGAGGCCCGCGGTGAAGCCACCGAACAGGCCCAGGCCGACCGAGGCGAAGCGCGAGAGGGGCACCGAGCGCGCGCCGAAGATCCGCCAGGGGGGCAGGAGCAGCTCCGGGCCGAGCAGCCCGACGATGATCCCGATGGCGGTGAACAGCAGCGCCCCGACTCCAGACACCAGTTCCGGCGTGAAGATCATCGAACTCCTCTGAGGTGCGCGCACAATGCGTCGGTCGGGGACCGATTTCCACAGGAACCGTCGGGCGGCAGGTCAGGCGCGCTACACTCGGTCCCGTGCCGCTGGAGCGGGAGCTCGGAGGGTACGAGATCGTGGGCCGGCTCGCGGTGGGCGGGATGGCCGAGGTCTACCAGGCCCGGCCCCTCCCCTCGACCACCCCCGGGGCGGGGGAGGGCCCCGAGGTGGTCCTCAAGCGGCTGCTCCCGGCGTACCGGAACGACGGCGCGCACGTGAAGCACTTCATCGACGAGGCGAAGATCGCCGTCCGCCTCCAGCACAAGCACCTGGTCCGGACCTTCCGCTGCTTCAAGTCGGGAGCGGACTACCTGATGGTCCAGGAGCTCGTTCCGGGGCGGACCCTGGGCTACTTCCTCGAGCTGCTCATCCAGTCGGGGACGCCGATGCCGCTGCCCGCGGTGAACTACATCGGCTGGTGCTTGCTGGACGCGCTCGGGTACCTGCATGGAGGGATCGGGGCGAGCCCGCCGGTCCCCCTGGTCCACCGCGACGTCAATCCCTCCAACGTGCTCCTCTCGGTGACGGGCGACGTGAAGCTGACCGACTTCGGCATCGCCGAGTTCGACGGCTTCCCGCGGGCCGAGCAGGGGGCGCTCCGGGGGACCGTGGCCTACATGAGCCCGGAGCAGGTGGTGGGCGAGGCGGTCGACCCGCGGAGCGACCTGTACTCGGTGGGCATCATCCTCTGGGAGCTGGTGGCGAACCGGCGGCTGTTCCCGCAGGCGAGCGAGCTGGATCTCCTCGCCCGGGTCCGTGACGCGCAGATCCCGCTGCTGGAGCCGCTCCGTCCTGGCGTTCCCGAGTACCTCGCGCGCGTGGTGCGGCAGGCCACGTTCGCCGACCGGGAGAGGCGCTTCCAGAGCGCACCGGAGTTCGCCCGCGCGCTCCAGCTGGTCGCCCGGCGCAACGGGTGGCCGCTCACGGTCGAGGCGCTCAATCCGCTCCTTGGGCGCTAGATCGTCCGTCGGCGTTTCGGGAACACGGTTGGCGAAACAGGAAGAGATGTCAGCCGGTGGCGGTGCTCGGCTGCGTCCCGCCCTCGCGGGAGGAGGGGGCGGCGGGCGCCTTGAGGCGGGTCATCCGCACCCGGCCGAGCCGGGGTCCCTGCTTCGAGGCGATGGTGAATTGCCAGCCGTCGTAGGTGAACCGGTCGCCGACCTCGGGGATGCTCCCGGAGAGCGAGCTCAGGTATCCGCCGAGCGTCGCGTACTCTCCGTCGGGCAGGGGAAGCCCGAAGGCCTCGGCGAACTCGTCGACGTCCAGCATCGCGTCCACCAGGAAGGAGCCGTCGGGCTGCTTCTCGATGGGCTGCTCGGTCTGCTCGAACTCGTCCGCGATGTCCCCGACGATCTCCCGGAGGATGTCCTCGAGCGTCACCACGCCCATGAACCCGCCGTACTCGTCGGTGACCATCGCCATGTGGATCCGCCGCTTCTGCATCTCGCGGAGCAGGTCTCCCACCGGCTTGATCCAGGGCACGAACACCGCGGGCCGCACCAGGTCCTGGATGACGATGAGCTCCGGGTGCTGCAACAGCGGGATGAGGTCGCGCGCGTGCAGCACGCCGACGATGTGGTCGATGTCGTCCCGGTAGACCGGGATCCGGCTGTGGCTCTCCTCGGCGAGGATCCGGAGGATCTCCATGGGCGGGGTGGAGATCTCCACCGCCACCACCTCGGTCCGGGGGACCATCACGTCCCGGCAGCGCTTGTCCGAGAGCTCGAACACGCTCCGGATGAGCTCGGGCGCGCTCGCGTCCACCGTCCGGTTCGCGGCCTGGGCGGCGAGCATCCGCTCCAGCTCCGCGAGCGGAGGCGGGGGCGGCTCGAAGCGCGCGCGGATCCCGAAGGGCCGGAGCAGGAGGTTGACCCCGCCGAGCAGCACGCGGGCGAACGGGCCGAGCAGCCAGGAGAGCAGGGCAGGGAGCCAGGAGAGCTTCAGCGCCGCGGCCTCCGGGTCGGTGCTGGCGATGGCCCGGGCAGTCACGTCGGCCACCGTGGCCAGGAGGCCCACGAACAGCACGCCCGCCAGGGGGGCAGCCAGCGCGCCTCCGATGCCGCCCAGCCGGGACACGTCGAACTGCACCATCGCCGGGGGGGCGAGGGCCCCGACGCCGGCGGCCAGGAATCCGCTGAGGACCATCCCGATGCGGAGGGCCGAGGCCGTCATCTCCCGCTGGGTACGCAGGCGGAGCACACGGCGGCCTGCCCTCCCGTGCTGGGTGGCGAGTTCCTTGGCTTTCAGTTCGGAGACGCCCGAGAGCGCCGACTCCGCTGCGGCCATGAGGGCGCGGACCAGGAGGAGGGCGACGCACCCGGGCCACATCGCCCAGGACGGCATCGAACTAGCGTTAGCACGCCGGTCCCAACTGTGCTGGCCGACACTCTAACCCCGCGTTAAGACACGGGTGGACGCCTCCTCGCACGGCTGATAGAGGCGGCGCCGACCCGCGGCCCCCCGCTGCGCGTCGCACCGGAGGAGACATGCTCGCACGGGTGTACGTGACGCTGAAGCCAGGGGTGCTCGACCCGGCCGGCAAGGCCGTGGAGGGCAGCCTCCACGCGCTGGGCTTCGGCCAGGTCTCCGGTGTCCGGCTGGGCAAGTACATCGAGCTGCAGCTCCCCGACGGGAGTGGCCCCGAGGCCCGGGCCCAGGTGGAGGAGATGTGCCGGAAGCTCCTCGCCAACACGGTGGTGGAGAACTTCCGGGTGGAGATCGGATGAAGGTCGGGATCGTCGTCTTCCCCGGCAGCAACTGCGACGAGGACGCCTTTCACGCGGCGGGGCAGGTCCTCGGCCACCAGCCGCAGATGCTGTGGCACAAGGACCATGACCTTCGCGGCAGCGAGCTCATCATCCTCCCCGGCGGGTTCAGCTACGGGGACTACCTGCGCTGCGGGGCCATCGCGCGCTTCGCGCCGGTGATGGAGGAGGTGGCCGCCTTCGCGAAGAAGGGCGGGCCGGTCATCGGCATCTGCAACGGCTTTCAGATCCTCACCGAGGCGGGGCTGCTGCCCGGCGCGCTGCTCCAGAACGCGAATCGGCAGTACATCTGCCAGGACGTGGTGCTCCGCACCGAGAAGGCGCGGACGCGCTTCGCCTCGGAGCTGACGCCGGGCGAGACGTTCAGGATCCCCATCGCCCACGGCGACGGGAACTACTTCATCGACGACGAGGGGCTGAAGCGGCTCGAGGGCGAGGGCCAGGTGGTCTTCCGCTACCTCCAGAATCCCAACGGGAGCCGGGCGGACATCGCCGGCATCGTGAACTCCTCGGGGAACGTGCTGGGGATGATGCCCCACCCCGAGCGGAACGCCGAGCCGCTGCTCGGCAATGCCGACGGCCGCCGGGTGCTGGCCTCGTTCCTCCACTGACATGGCCCTGAGCAAGGACGTCATCGCGCAGCACGGGCTCAGCGAGTCCGAGTACGCCCGCATCCAGGAGCACCTGGGGCGGGAGCCGAACCTGCTCGAGCTGGGAGTCTTCAGCGTCCTCTGGAGCGAGCACTGCTCGTACAAGTCCTCGCGCAAGCACCTTCGCGGCTTTCCGACCAAGGGGCCGCGGGTGCTGGTGGGCCCGGGTGAGAACGCGGGCGTGGTGGACATCGGCGACGGGATGGCGGCGGCCTTCAAGATGGAGAGCCACAACCACCCGAGCTACATCGAGCCCTACCAGGGCGCGGCGACCGGCGTGGGCGGCATCCTCCGGGACGTCTTCACCATGGGGGCGCGGCCGATCGCCTCGCTGAACTCGCTCCGGTTCGGCGACACGTCGCACCCGAAGACGGCGTGGCTGCTCGACGGGGTGGTGCGGGGCATCGGCGGCTACGGGAACTGCATCGGCGTGCCGACGGTGGGCGGCGAGGTTGCCTTCGACGAGAGCTACAACGGCAACTGCCTGGTGAACGCCTTCACCGTGGGGGTGCTGGAAGCCGACCGCATCTTCAAGGGGACGGCATCGGGCGTCGGCAACCCCATCCTCTACGTGGGGAGCAAGACCGGGCGCGACGGCATCCACGGGGCGACGATGGCCTCGGCGGAGTTCGACGAGGACAGCGAGAGCAAGCGCCCCACGGTGCAGGTGGGCGACCCGTTCACCGAGAAGCTTCTGCTCGAGGCCTGCCTGGAGATCTTCAAGACCGACGCCCTGGTGGGCATCCAGGACATGGGGGCGGCGGGGCTGACCAGCTCGTCCATCGAGATGGCGGGTCGGGCGGGCAGCGGCATCGAGATCGACGTGGCGAAGGTGCCGCGCCGCGAGGAGGGGATGACGCCGTACGAGGTCATGCTCTCCGAGAGCCAGGAGCGGATGCTCATCGTGGCCAAGCGGGGCCGCGAGGACGAGGTGCTCCGCATCTTCCACAAGTGGGACCTGGACGCGGCGGTCATCGGCCGCGTGACCGACGACGGCCGGGTTCGGATCCTGGACGGCGGAAAGGAGGTCGCGAACCTCCCGGTGACTCCGCTGACCGACGGCGCGCCGATCTACGACCGTCCGACGAAGCGGCCTCCGGAGCAGGACGCGCTGCAGTCGTTCGATCCGCTGTCGGTGCCGCCGGGGCGTGACCACGGCGAGACGCTGCTCGGGCTGCTCGCGCGGCCGACCATCGCCAGCAAGGAGTGGCTCATCCGGCAGTACGACCACACGGTGCGCCTGGGCGCGGTGGTGCGGCCGGGGCCGGCGGACGCGGCGGTGGTGCGCGTCGAGCGGAGCGGGAAGGGCCTGGCGATGGCCGTCGACTGCAACGCCCGCTTCGTCTACCTCGACCCGTTCGAGGGAGCGCGGCTGGCGGTGGCCGAGTGCGCGCGCAACGTGTCCTGCGTGGGTGGCGAGCCGCTGGGGCTGACCGACTGCCTGAACTTCGGCAACCCCGAGCGCCCGGAGATCATGTGGCAGTTCGCCGAGGCGACACGGGGCATCGCTGCGGCCTGCCGCGAACTGGACCTCCCGGTGGTGAGCGGGAACGTGAGCCTCTACAACGAGACGGAAGGCAAGGCGATCCTCCCCACGCCGACGGTGGCGGTGGTGGGGCTCCTGCCTGACGTGACCGCGACCTGCGCCGGGGTGTTCCGGAAGGCGGGCGACAAGGTGGCGGTGCTCGGCGAGACGCGCGGACAGCTCGGCGGCTCCGAGTGGCTGCTGATGACCGCCGGGAAGATCGCCGGCCGGCCGCCGGCGCTCGACGCGGAGCGGGAGAAGGCGCTCCAGTCGGTGGTCCGTGACCTGGTGCGGAGCCGCAAGGTGGTCTCTGCCCACGACACGAGCGAGGGCGGCCTGGCGGCGGCGCTCGCCGAGTGCTGCATGGCGGACGCGGAGAAGCCCATCGGGGCGCAGGTCTCGCTGCCGGTGGGCTCGGTCCCGCCGCACGCGTACCTCTTCGGCGAGGACGCCTCGCGCGTGATCATCTCCTACGCGCCGGAGAACGAGAACGAGATCGCTGCGGCGTGCAAGGCCGCGGGCGTTCCGTTCGCGAGCATCGGCACGGTGGGCGGGGATCGCCTCGTCATCTCCGGCCTGGTCGACCTGTCGGTGTCCCGGCTCTCGGGCGCGTGGCGTCGCGGAATCCCGTCACTGATGAAGAAGCCCACGCATCTCTGACCCGCGGTCGATGAGCGGGCCGTCGCCAGCGGTGCCAGACTCCTCGTTCGTGGGGCTCATTCCGCGAACCGCGGTGCTCAGCGGAGCGGCCTAAAGAACTCGCGGATGTCCTGCGCCAGTAGCTCCGGCTCCTCCCACGCGGCAAAGTGCCCGCCGCGGGGCATGTCGGTCCACCGCCGGACCTCGTAGCCGCGCTCGACCCAGCGGCGAGGTGGCGACGGCGCCTCGAGCGGAAAGTGGGCGTAGCCCATCGGGACGCGGATGCGCTCTCCCGGCCCGAGCTGCAGCGGGGTGAGCTTCGATTCACGGTAGAGGCGCACCGACGACGCGGCGGTGTTCGTCACCCAGTACAGCGTGACGTTCGCCAGGAGCTCGTCGAGCGAGAACCGTGACTCGATATCTCCGTCGCAGTCGGCCCAGGCGCGCACTTTTTCCAGGATCCACGCCGCGAGGCCGGCCGGCGAATCGGTGAGCGCGATGCCGAGCGTCCCCGGCCGCGTCGCCTGGAGGTGCCCGTACGCTCCCTCTTCCTCGAACCACCGTGCATTGTCGGCGAGGAAGGCGCGCTCCTCGGCGCCCAGCGCGGCCTCGCTCTCCACCCACGGCCGGAACGAGCCCGGAATGTAGTTGAGGTGCAGCCCGACCAGTCGCTCGGGAGCCTTCCGCGCGATCCACGTCGAGATGCCGGCGCCCCAGTCACCCCCCTGGGCGGCGAAGCCGGAGTACCCGAGCTGCTCCATGAGGCCCACCCAGAGATCGGCCATCACGGAATTCGACATCCCGGGCGAGGTCGGCCGATCCGAGAAGCCGTATCCCGGAATCGACGGCACCACCACGTCGAAGCTGTCCTGCGCCGAGCCGCCGTGCGCGACGGGGTCCGCGAGCATCGGGATGATCGCGAGCATCTCGAAGACCGACCCCGGCCATCCGTGGGTGAGGATCAGCGGCATCGGCTTCGGCCCACGCCCCCTCAGGTGAATGCAGTGGATCCGGGTGTCACCGACCCCGACGAGGAACTGCGGGAGCGCGTTGAGCCGGGCCTCGTGTGCTCGCCAGTCGAACCGTCGCTCCCAGTGCGTCACCACCCGGCGGAGCCACGCCTGGTCGACTCCCTCGCTCCAGCCGACCCCGGCCACCGGCTCCGGCCACCGGGTGCCCGCGAGTCGCTCGCGCAGGTCGGCCAGCACCCGCTCGGGCACGCTCGCACGGAAGGGCTCGATGGTTCTCCGTTCCATTCACGGCGACCCTAGGCTCCCTCGGCGAACATCTCCAGCCCTGCGTGACGAGCCGCCCGAGTGCGCGCTCACTCGCAGTGCTCGGGCTCGCAGGGAGGCTTCAGCTCCGGATCGCAGACCTGAACGCAGCACGTCCCGATCCTGCATGCCTGGTGCAGGTCCTCCGTGTCGATCGTGGGGCACGCGCGGCCGCAGAACCCGCAGTTCTGGGGATCGCCCAGCGGCTTGCAGACCGGCGGCGAGCCGCAGGGATCGGGGTCGAATCCGTCGTTGCACTTCTGGCCGCACTCATACTGACCGGTTCCCGAGTTGAGGGTACAGATGCGATGCGCATTCGGCACGGCCGCGGGGCACGCGCCTCGGCCGCCGCAGTTCTCGACCGATGAGAAGTCGGTCTCGCAACCGTCCGCGTCCTGATCCGTCGTGTAGTCGCGGCACGTGCCACTGCTGTTCTGGCAGTCGTGAAACTGCGGGAGCCTGCAGTCGTAGCGACACTCGCCTCCTACGCAGGTGGGTGGCGCGTCGCTGGTGTTCTTCCCGGGCAGCGAGCTCGGACACACCTTTCCGCAGGCGCCGCAGTTCCGGGGGTCATTGTCCACGGGGGTCTCGCATCCATCCGCGTCAGGCCCCTCGGTGGTCAGCGTGCCGCCGTTGCAGTTCCGGTATGGCCAGCTGCATGCGTAGATGCACTGGCTGCTGGCGCACCCTGGCGTGGTGTTGTTCCTCGACTGGCACGCGCTCTGACAGGCGCCGCAGTGCTCCGGAGTCTGTAGCGACACGCAATGGAAGCTTTCGGGGCGTCCGTCCGGCCCGGGGCAGCAGGCGGGAGCGCCTCCCGAGCACGGCCCTGCCTCGCTTCCGCAGGCACAGGTCCCCACGCAGCGGTTGGTCGAAGTTCGGGAGCAGGTCTGATCGCAGTCCGGACCGCAGTGCGTGAGGTCGGCCTCGTACGGCGGACGCCCGGGAGCGGCGGCGCAGGTGCCGAGCCTTCCATTCAGACACACGCGCGTGCCGGCGAGGCACATCGTCGGGTCATGCACGCCGCATGGGCTGGCGGCTCCCTCCGAGCATCCCACGCCGAGCTTGAACGCCTCTTGCGCCTGGGCGGTCCCGCTGGTGACCTGGACCACGAAATCCGCCGCAGGTGAGACCACGTCCAGCGGAGTTCCCTCGAGCAGACCGGTGCTCTCTCCGATGCTGAGCCAGCCGGACAGGGAGGGCGGCAGCTGCGGAAGGCTCCACGACAGGGAACCGCCCCCACCCTGCGCCTGGAGCACCACGCTGCGCTCGCGATAGTCCCGTCCCACCACGGCGTCGGGCAGCGCGGCCGTCTGGATGCTCAGGTCCTGGCCCTGTCCGGGCTCGACGGTCCCGCACGCGGCGAGCAGCGCGACCGGCAGCCACCGTGTCCCCAGCTTCATGCCCGCCCCCCCTTCTGCATTCCCCCGGCCAAGCGTAGCCCTGCTCGAAAATGCTCCGAAAGCTGGAACGTCGCGTGCACAATCCCCTGCTGGCCGAGGCGATGGCGTCGGGAGAATGACGCGGTCCGTCCGCATCGACGGACGGGGGGACGAATGCTCAGACGGAGGACCGCAGGGTTGCTGCTGGTCGCGAGCGCCGCGTGCACCTCGCTCACCCCCAGCGCGGACTGCTCGAGCTCGGCGTGCCCTGACGGTCAGACCTGTGACGCGACGACCCAGCTCTGTGTCCTGGATCTGAGCCCGCAGATCACCGTGCTCTCCCCGAAGCCCGATGCCGCGGTGAAGGACCCCGCCCTCGAGGTGCGGGGAACAGTCGCCACGTGGTCCGATTCGACCCTGGTCGGGATGAGCTACCAGCTGGTCGACGCGGGCACCGCGGGAGGGATCCCGGTGGATGGAGGCCTCTTTGCCCTCACCATCCCCCTCCCGGCGCTGGACGGAGAGGACGTGCAGCTCGTGCTCGTCGCGCGCGACAGCCAGGACCGCGAGCGCCGGGTCGCGGTTCCGTTCCGGGTGGACGACATGGCGCCACGTCCTCGGTTCGCGCCCGGCGATGGCGAGCGCGGGGCGGACGTCCAGCTGACGATCGACTTCGGCGAGGCCGTCACCGGCACGGGGACCCCCGCAATGCTGCTTCCTGATGGAGCCACCGGGGCCTACGACTCGGCCCACCGCCGCTACGTCTTCATCGGGCTGAGTCACGACACGGGTTACCAGGTCAGCGTCGATGGAGGCGTGGTGGTCGACGCCTTCGGGAACTCGAACGAGCCCGGGACGGCTCGCTTCTGGACGGCAGCTCGTCCGGCGCAGACCGGGACCATCGGCGGGCTGGACTCCGTCCTCTCGTTCGACGCTGCCTCCGACGAGGACGGGGTGGTCACCCTCGCCATCGAGACCGGAAGCAAGGTGGTGTGGGGCTGGTTCGATCCCGCGAATGGAACGTTCTCACAGCTGACCCTGCTCGACGTCGCCGCGCCGCCACTCATGGCGCTGAGGACGACGACGGCGTTTCAGGCCGATGGTGGCGCTCCGCTCCGGGTCGCGGCGGTCCTCCAGCGCGATGCCACCGAACGCCTCGACGTGCGCACCGGAACCGCCTTCTCCACTCCTTCCGCCGCGTACGCCATCCCCGCAGGTCCGTCATGCGCCGAGCCCGCAGCATCGTTCGGCACCGTGGGCCTCGTGAGCTCGACCGGGACTTACTCCCGCGGTCCGTACTCGCTGACCGTCGGTTTCGTTCCCGATCGACTGGCAATCCGTTCCGACCAGTTCTGGGAGGTGGTGGCCACCGACGGTCAGCACCGCCTGCTCAGGGCCTGGTTCCGCGCGGCATGCGGAAGCGCTGCTGCTCAGGAGATTCGCGTCGAACCGCCGGTCCGGACCGATCTCGCCGATGACCCGCGGTTCTCGCTCGCGCTTTCCCGGGCGGACCGCAGCCTGCTCGTGTTCGACACCCGGACCGGAACCCGCCTCGAGTCCTGCCGGAGCTGCGAGGCGGGGGCGGATGCAGGCGTGTGCCCGCCCGCGGTCGAGCGGGCCGCCGCCGGAGGGCTCACCGTGGCGTCCAGGCACGATGGCGCCCGGGTCATCGGGGCGCGCCGGAACGCGAGCAATCTCCTCGAGCTCCTCGAGCGGGACCTCGCCAGCGACTGCGACTCGCCGTGGACCGTGCTTGCCATCGCCCCGGACAGCAGCCCGGCCATCGCCTGGCAGCCGGCGATGTTCGGACGGAAGCCGGGGCTGGTGTACAGCACCACGAACGACGTCCGGGTCTACGTGCCCTGACCTCTCAGAAGCGCCCCGCCACCGCGATCGAGCTGGGACCGGCGACCACGGTGGTACTCGGTGCCTTCGCGTCCGTCAGCCAGAGCCAGAGCCCCGTTCCGAGCGCGGCCGCTCCGACGGCATATCCGACGTAGGCCAGGGTCTGCTGCGTCTGCGCGTCGCTGCGGTAGCCGTCCACCGATCCCACCTGAGAGGGCAGAGGCGCGCTCCCACCCGCATAGGCCTGGTTGAACTTGGAGGCGGAGTCGTTCGCCTTCAGCTGGAAGACCACTCCCAGCCCGAGCGCGACGGCTCCGGTCGCGGTCAGGGCGATTCCGGTGGGGGTGCGCCAGGTCCGGGGTGAAGCGCTCTGGCTCTGCGCGACCGCCGCTGGAGGGGGGAGGGCCAGCACAGACGCCTGCCCCGTGGATGGATTGACGGCCACCACGCGATCCCCGGTCTCACCGGTGACGACGAACCGCGCCAGCTCACCGAGATCGTCGCCTCCGCTCCGCGTGTTTCCGAGCTGGATGCCACCTTCCCGGGTCCGCTGGGCGGTCTGTGCATTGAGCACCGCCGCGGAGAGCCAGCTGGGACCTGCAGCGGGCCGGTCCAGCCGCAGGACCACCAGCTGGTCGACCTCGAGCAGCAAGGCGAGCTTCAGCGCGTTTCCGAGTGGAGTCTCGCGACCGTCCCGCGGTTGCTGGAGGCAGGCGGCCCGCGAGGGCGGGATGGTCTGCTCGAACGCGAGGTCGATCCGGAGGCTGGTGTCCTCGCGGAGCTGCACGACGTGAGGGAACGAGAACGCCTCCGGTCGCCCGACGAGGACCTGATACGTCCCCGGGACCAGCTCGAGGGTGGCCGGAGTGTGGCCGAGGGCGAACCCATCGACATAGACGGTCGTTCCAGCCGGCTGCGACTGCACCGAGAGGCGTACCTTTCGCGCCCGGGCGAGCTCGGCCCGCAGCTTGTCGAACCGCTGGCGAAAGGTCGGTGAGAACGCGTCGGGGCTCATGACGTGCCGCGGGTCGACCCGGAGCACCGAGCGGAAGGCGTCGTCCGAAGCGTCGCGGCGTCGCTGCGCGCTCAGGGCCATGCCACGGATCAGCTGGGCATCTCCGAAGGTCTTCGCGCGGTCAGGGCCCGGGGGCAGACGCTCGAGCTCGGCAAGCGTCTGGTCGAGCAGGGCGAGCGAGTCGGCGACGCGGTCGTTGTAGAAAAGGTTCTCGGCGGTGGAGACCTGCCGCCGAACCTCGTCCAGGGTGTGGGTGGGCGGCCGGCCGACGCGGGCCTGGAACTGCTCCTCGGGAAGGAGCTGCGGCCCGACCCGCTCCGACAGCCGCTCCTCGAACTGTCGCGCGTACCGGAGCAAGTCGGGGTCGCGGCACTCACCGAGAGCGACCAGCGCCATCCGGGGAGCGGCAACCGCACCCGAGGAAGCGAGCACCACACCGAGCACCCAGCTGCGAATCGAGACCACCGTACCCCCCTCTGCCCTCGACGCCCGCACGCTCCTGGCATGCAGCTCGCAGAGGCCCAAGCAACGAAAATGCCGGGCCACGCTGGGCGATGCTATGACCTTTCTCGGCCGATCCGAAGGAGGGGGGCTTGAACGGCTTGCGGCGGACAGCGCTATCCGGGTCGCTGCTGGCGGCCCTGACCTCGCTGGCGGCTCCCCCGGAGAGCCCAACGCCGGCGCTGGTGCCGCACCCTCTCGTGGTGGTGGGTGGCAGCGACGATGACGCGGCGCGCTTCGGTCCTCAGCTCGACGCGGAGCTCGCGCGTCGAGACGTACGCGTGGTGGGTCAGCAATGCGCGCGGAAATTCGTGGCCGCGCGGCCGGGCGGGAGCTGCGGTGGAGACGAGCGGTGCCTCGCGGATCTCGCGCGTTCCTGTGGCGGTCAGCGTGCCCTCTACATCACCGTCTACCCCTTCCGGCCGCAGATGGTCTTTCAGGGCAAGCTGGTGCGCTCGGACGGGCTGCTCGAACGAAGCGTGTCCAACTTCGAGGTCACTCGACCGAAAGGCCGTCTCCGCCCGGAGATGGTCCGTCCAGGAATCGAGAAGGTCCTGACCGAAGGTCTCCACGTGGAGACCCTGGACCTGCAACCGCTGGTGGTCGCTCCGGTCGCGGGCGCCGTGGTGTCGCCGGTTGCGGCCCCCGTTCCCGAGCCGCGCGCCGAGGCTCCGCCGGCTGCCGTGGCGCCAATGGTCTCTCGGGGCGCATCCGGTCAGCGCATCGCGGCGTATGCCTGCGTGGGGGTGGGCGCGGTGGCGCTCGCGGTCGGGACGGCGCTCTTCTTCGGGGCGAAGAGCGACGAGGACGCGTACCAGCAGACGCTGGACCCTTCCGGGCAGCGACCCCCGACACCGGAGGCGGCCGCGGCGCAGGACTCGCTCCGGAGCAAATCGGTCCCGGTGACCGTCGCGCTGGTCGCGGGCGCGGCGCTGGTGGCGACCGGGGTGACGCTGTGGGTCCTGGACGGCAGCAAGCCGGAAAGCGCGCGGCTCGAGCTCCGGCCCGGGGCGGGTGGCGGAGCGCTGGTCATGGCGGGACGATTCTGAGGAGGCGCGATGCGGACCGGGATCTCGACGCTGGGGATACTGACCGCGCTCCTTCTGGTCGGAGCCTGTTTCGATCCAACGCGCCCATGCAGCACGAACACGGATTGTGAGAACGGCGGGACGTGCGACCCCGGGACGAAGACGTGCGTCGCCGCGGGCAATCCGAACGACAAGACGGCGCCGGTGTTCTCGATCGTGGTGACGCCGCCGCCGTCCCGGCAGGACACGACGAAGCTCACCGAGTTCGACCCGGGCTCGCCGGATGCGGGCCGGGGCGCATTCCGTCGCGATGAGAGCGTGGTGGTGACCGTCACTTCGAGTGACCCGGACGTGGATGCGAGCTCGGTGAAGCTGCTGGTGCATGGCGTGGCGGCGAATCCAGGGACCGCGGTGGAGGTGCAGCTTGGCTCGTGCGGGGCAACGAACCCGGCGGCGTCGAACCCATTCTGTCGGGAAGGCACAGTCGAGCTTGCGCCGCTGCCATTCGAGGCGTTCAGGGCCGTGATGCCGCTGGAGGTGTCGGGGTCTGACCTCAGCGACAACGTCGGAAGAGCGGATGCCGGGCTGAACGTGACGCGCTGGAAGTGGCGGTACGCGGCCGGCGCCCCGATCTACACGACGCCGGCGATCGCGGACGATGGGACGATCGTGTTCGGGACGAGCGATGGCGGGAGCGGGGCCCTCTACGCCTTGCTTGCCGATGGTTCCGAAAAGTGGGCCCCGGTTGCGCTCGAGCCTATCAAAGCGAGTCCGACACTCGGGACCGCGGACGGCGGTCAGCAGCTCACGTATGTCGGTACCGCTGGAGCCAATGGGAGGCTCGTCGCGATTGACGTCCGAGACGGCTCGCTCAGTTCCGTCTGCCCGACATCCGGTGGCTATGGTGGTCCTATCGTCGGTACTCCAGCCCTCGTGAAGTCCGGTCCCCAGTCTTTCGAAGGCGCCCTCGGAGTCGCAAATGGGGCGAAGATGGTGAACATCCGTCCGACGGCGAGTGCGGCAGACGGTATCTGCCTCGTTAGCGACGTCACCATTACCCAGGCGTACCCATCCAGCGTGGTCGCTCAAGTTTCTGATGCCTTCGTAGGTACTGCCGAAGGCGCGGTTCGCGCGTACAAGGTGTTGTCCGGAAACTGGGTCGCCAACACGACTTGGGGCGGTGGGCTGGGCTACTCGCCCGTCGGGAACGCCCCAGTTCAGTTATCCTTTCTCGCTTCAGCCGTGGTCGGAACGACGAGCTTGCGCGGTGTCTTTTCTTTGGAACAGGACACCGGGGTGCTTCAGGGAAGTTCGCCAGATGGCGGCGTTGAAGCGGATCCTGGTGGAGTGATCGTCTTTGGGGGTGAGTACCTTTTCGGAGGAGGCATCGCACCGTCCCCAGCGCTGTACTCTTCGCCACTGAGCTTAGGCACCGCAGCGCGCATACCGATTAGCGAGGCACTGGTCGGTACCCCAGTGGCGGGGTTGGGCGGCTTGGCGTACTTCGCCACCGCGGGTGGCTCTCTGGAGTCGCGCTCTTCCGCATCAACGCACAACTGGTCGGGGTTCCTGGGGGGCGGGGAGTCCTTCGCGGGGTCACCGACAATCGGGTGTGGACCCCAAGGAAGCGCATCCGGAGTCCTGTTTGTTGGCTCAACGAGCGGAAATCTATTCGCCGTTATCGTCGACAGCGCGGGACTTGATCCCTCCTCGCCCTGGCCCAAGTACCAGCACGACCTTCGGAACACCGGGAACCCGGCGACACCGATCCAGTCCTGCCCCTGAAGCGCCGATCACAGCAATTCGGTTGAACCGCCAGCGCCCGGGCACTACAGCCCCGCGTGACGTTCCACGAGGGCGAGCTTCTCGTTCAGGACCGCGCCGGCGTGCGCGGTGAGGCACGACGGGTCGGACAGATGCTCCGGACGGCGATTCGGCCGGATGCACAGACCTTCCTCGCCAAGCGGCGGTTCGCCATGGTCGCTGCCGAGGGTGTGGGCGGACAGGTGTGGGTCAGCATCCTCACCGGTCAGCCTGGTTTCCTGGTCAGTTCCGAAGATGGGATCCAGCTCGACGTGACGGTCGGTCCGGACATCCGCGATCCGATCGCCGCGGCGATCTCCCCCGGGAGCTCCGTCGGCCTGCTCGTGATCTCCTTCGCGGCCCGCCGCCGGTATCGCGTGAACGGCACGGTTCGCTCCATCGGACCGGGGATCTCGATCGACGTTCGTGAGGCGTTCGGCAACTGCCCCAAGTACATCCACGCCTACACGAAGCTTCCGGACGGGCCCGTTTCCCACGCGGACCCCCAGACGTCGGATCGCCTCGATGACCGCCAGCGTCGGTGGATCGAGAGCGCCGAAACCCTGTTCCTCGGGACGATGCACCCCGACGCCGGCGCGGACGCCTCTCATCGAGGAGGAGCGGCCGGATTCGTCCGGGTCACCGGCCCCCGGACGCTCGTCTGGGGCGACTACACGGGGAACAGGCTCTTCCAGTCCCTCGGCAACACCGCCGTGCATCCGCCCGCCGGGCTGCTCTTCCTCGAGCCCGAGACCGGCTCCACGCTTCAGCTCACCGGCAATTTGGAGATCGACTGGTCCCCCGAGGCGGCGGCCACCATTCCCGGCGCCGAGCGGGTCCTGCGCTTCTCCATCGAGCAGGTCGTGGAGCGAACCGGCGCGATTCCCCTCCGCTGGGCGCGCGGCGAGACCTCGCCCTTCAATCCTCCTGCGCGCTGAGCACGCTCTTTGCGAGCAAAGGGCCGCCGCCCATCACGCGTCGAGCTTCGCCTTCTCGATCCGGTCCAGCCGCAGCGTCCGTCGCTCTCCGCGCTCCAGGTCGTCGCAGTGCACCATCGTCAGCGAGCGCTCCATCGTGAGCCCCCGTACCCGCACTCGCCGGTCGGTCACCGTCCCGTCCGACGCGCGGTAGCGAATGCGCGTCACCCGCCGCTCGAACCACGCGTCCTCCACTGCCTCGCGCACGCCCGGCGCCGCCGGATGCGCTGGGATGCCCACGAAGGTCAGCTCCCGCATCAGCTCCAGCAGTTCCCGCTGCGCCGACGCTGCCAGCGCCCCCCGCACCTTGTCGATGCTTCCCTGCAGCGTCCGCGTGAACGGCACCAGCCGCATCCGGATCGCCCAGTCACCCAGCGCCGACAGAAGCGCCGCCTCCCGCGCCGTGAAGTTCACCGGCGGCAGCGAGTACGTCCGGTCCAGCGCGTAGCCGCCCCCGCGCCCGCGCTCGGCCGAGATGGGCAGCTCGGCCTCACGCAGCGCGTCGAGGTCGCGGTAGATCGTCCGCAGCGTCACCCCGAAGCGGTCCGCCAGCTCGGCCGCCGTCACCCCCGTCCGCCGGGCCCGGAGGTGCTCTGCCAGTGCGAACAGCCTTGCCTGCCGGCGCATCCCAACAAACCTGACAGACACCTGACATCGGGGCAAGCCATCTTCCCGGCCGCACTCGTGATTGTCGCGAGACCGCACACCCGACACGGAGCAATCCCATGGCCAACGCACTCACCTGGTTCGAGATCCCCACCCAGGACCTGGACCGCGCCGTCCGCTTCTACGAGACCGTCCTCGGCGTCCGCCTGAAGCGGGAGGTCTTCGGCGGCGTCCCCCACGCCATGTTCCCGGCGGGGCAGAGCGACGCCGGCGGCGCCCTCATCATGGACGGGCGCCGGAAGCCCTCCTCCGAGGGCACGCTCATCTACCTCGACGCGGCCGGGAAGCTCGACGGCTGCGTCGAGCGCATCCGCGGCGCCGGCGGCACCCTGCTCATGCCGAAGACCGACATCGGCGATCCCGGCTTCATCGCCGTCTTCCGGGACACCGAGGGGAACTCGGTGGCCCTCCACTCGCCGCGGAACGGCTGAGCCGGCGTGCCCGACTCAGGGGGGCCTGGCGTCCCCGCTCCCGGCCCGCAGCACGCAGCGGTGGCAGCGGTCGCGCCCGCCACGCATCCAGCCGTCACACTCCGGGCAGCGCAGGAGCTGGTGGCGGTGGGCATTCCGGCACTGGGTGCAGATGAACACGGCGTTCGCCCCGGCGGAGCCGATGGGCACCCGGAGGCCGCCCGACAGCATCCGGGCCAGCCGCAGCCGCACCTGGTCGGCCTCGGACCTCCCGCAGCTCACGCAGGTCGGCCCGCGGTCGTCGACGCTCCCGTCGCCGTCCAGCGGCACCACGGCCACCGGCGGCAGCCCCCTCGCGCAGGCCACGCACAGCGTCGAGTCGCGCGGCTTGTAGCGGTGGCACAGCAGGCTCCCGCCCCGCCGTGGACAGGTGTCGACCAGGGCGTCGGTCTCGAAGCCGAACGCCGCCTCGAGCCGTTGCACCACGTCGTTCGGACCCTTGCCCAGCGCCATCCACGCCGAGAGCTGGGTCTGCCGCGCGTCCAGCACCTTCGCCGCACGGGCCTGTGTCACGCCCGCGAGACGAAGCGCGAGACGCAGCTTGTGTCCTTCGTCGGTGGTCAACGCTCCTCGTGCCGGGCATCGAACGACGCACCCGCGGCCCGGTCCAACTTTGCGCGCAGGATGCTCCTGCCGCGGGGCGCCCGTGGATCTCGCTCCCAGCGAGTGTGAACAACTCGAACGAGCGACTGTCCGTCATCGCTCGGTACGCGCGCGAGCAGCGGATCCCCGGACAAGGCCAAACCGGAGATCCCGGAAAACGGGATCGGCGAGGTCCACGCGCGTCGGCACTCCGGTGTGGCGCGCCGGGGCGATCGATGCGAGACCTCGACTCTCCGCCCTCGGGGGCCCTCGCGCCATGAGGTTCCGCACCCCGTTTCTCGCCCTGACGCTGCTCGCCACGCCAGCGCTCGCCGGCCCCCCGCGCGGTGAGGTCGCGGCGCTCGGATGGATTGCCGGTGAGTGGCAAGGTGACGGCCCGAGCGGCCGCGTCGACGCCTTCTGGCTTCCCCCCGGGGCCGGGACCCTGGTCGGTGTCCTCCGTCGCATCCGCGAAGGACAGGTCCTCGGCTACGCGCTGGCCAGCGTCGTCGAGAGCGGCGGCTCGCTCCTCCTCCGCTTCAAGCGGTTCGACGCCCGGCTGGCCGGGCGCGACTCACAGGAGTCGCCCACCCCGAGGCGGCTGGTCTCCATCTCCGACACCGAGGTGACCTTCGAGGGGATCCGCGTGCGTCGCTCGGGAGACAGCGTGCTGCTGGAACTCGATCGCCCCGGCGATCGCCCCGAGCAGCTCCGCCTCTCGCGCATCGTCCGCAACCGCCCCGCGGTGCCGCCCTCCACTCCCCAGAGCCCGCCGGTGCTCCAGGCCGCACCCGGTGCCGACCTCCCCGCCGCCCGCGCCTCCGCCGCGTCGTGGCTCGCCGGCGCATGGGTCGGCCAGGGCCTGGGGGGAGTCTCCGAGGAAGCCTGGCTCCCCCCCGCCGCGGCCTCGCTCGCCGGCACCTACCGCGGCAGCCGCGGCAACCAGGTCACCTTCTACGAGCTGATGACCGTGGTGGAGGCCGGCGGTTCCCTCAGCCTCCGGCTGAAGCACTTCGCGCCCGACCTCCGCGGCTGGGAGTCACCCGAGCGTGCCGTGGAGTTCCCCCTGGTCCGCGCCGCGCGCTCGGCGCTGTATTTCGACGGCCTCACCTACCGGCGGACGACGGAGGGTCTCGAGTCCTGGGTGGTCATCGGCCTGGGCGATGGCGGCACCCGGCCCGAGCGCTTCCTCTACGCGCCCGGCACGCCCTGACGGGCGGCCACCTGCCCCGGCACCGGGGTGTCCGGCTCGAGCTCCGAGCGCGACCGCGGGAGGAGCACCGTGAACACCGAGCCCTGTCCCGGCGTGCTCTCCACCGAGATGGTCCCCTCGAGCGCGGTGACGATCTGTCGCGTGATGTACAGCCCCAGCCCCAGGCCGGGGTAGTTGCGCCCGGAGTGGCCGCGCTCGAACCGGCCGAAGATGCGCCCGAGCACCGACTGCTCCATGCCGATGCCCCCGTCGCGAACCGTGAGCGCCACCTGGCCGGGCCCCTGCTCCTCGAGCCGGACCCGCACCGGCTTCCCCGCGCCGTACTTGAGAGCGTTGCCCAGGAGGTTGGTGACGATCTGCTCGAGCCGCATCCGGTCCCACACTCCGGTGCAGCGCTCCGGCGCCTCGACCTCCACCGCCGAGCCCACCTCGTTCGCCATCGCGGCCAGCCGGGCGCCGGCGTCCTGGACGACCTCCGCGAGGTCCACCACCTCCAGGTGGAGCGGCAGCTTCCCGGCGCGGATGCGCGCCACGTCGAGCAGGTGGTCGACCAGGTTGGTGAGCCGCTGCACGTGCCGGACGGCCACGCCCACGTCCGCCGCCACCTCGGCCGCCGGCAGCGTCCCGCTCGCGGCCTGCTCCGCGACCCGCCGCAGCATGCCGAGCTTGAGGTTCAGGGGCGTCAGCGGGGTGCGCAGCTCGTGGCTGGCCACCGACAGGAACTCGTCGCGGAGCCGGATCGCCTCCCGCGCATCCTGGTAGAGGCGCACGTTGTCCGCGGCCAGAGCCACACGGCGTGCGAGCTCCTCCACGAGGTCCCCCGAGAGGATTCCGGGGTCGGGGCCCGGAAGCTTGCCCAGGGTCAGCACGCCGAGGACCTCGCCCCGGCTGACCAGCGGAACCGAGATCCATCGACCGAGCCCCAGGGGAGCGGTCTCGCCGCAGGCCAGCGCTCCGGAGGAGAACACCTCGGCGACGCCGAGAACCTCCACCGGATCGGCGCCGGGTGGATTCAGCCACTCGGCGAGGCGGGGAATCGCGGCGACCTCGCGAACCAGGCCGTCGTCACTCCGGAAGTGGACCGCGCACAGGTCGGCCGCCGCCGGGACTGCCCGGGCGCAGACGCGGGCGAGGACCTCCCGGAGCTCGAGTGACGCACCCAGCGCGCTGCTGGCCTCGGCCAGGAAGCGAGCACTTGCCTCGCTCCGATGCTGGTCGTCCACGTCGGTCGCCGTGCCCACCCAGCCGTCGAGATGACCCTGCGCGTCCTGGGTGGGCATCGACCGGGCCATGTGCCAGCGGTACTCCCCCGTGGCGGAGCGCAGCCGGAAAGCGACCTCGAAGACGGTCTCTTTCCCCCGGGCTCGGTCCCGCGCCGCCTTCACCGCCGGATGGTCTTCGGGGTGGATGATGTGCTTCCAGCTGACCAGCTGCTGGGCCGGGATGCCGATGAACTCCGTCCACGCCCGGTTGGCATACGAGATCCTGCCGGCCGCGTCGGCGGTCCAGACGATCTGCGGAACGGCCTCGGCGAGCGAGTGGTAGCGGGACTCGCTCTCCCGCCGCTGCGCCTCGAGCGCGTGCTCGCGGAGGAGCGCTTCCTGGTGCTGCACCGTCCGGCGGGCCTCGTACAGCGACACGAACACCGAGACCTTGGAACGGAGGATCGCCGGGTCGAACGGCTTCACCAGGTAGTCCACCGCCCCCTCGGCGTAGCCGCGCAGGCTGAGGGACGGGTCGTGCGAGTTCGCGGTGAGGAAGATGATCGGCGTCCGATCGGTGCGCCGCTGCATCCGGAGCAGCCGGGCGGTCTCGAACCCGTCCAGCACCGGCATCTGCACGTCCAGGATGATGGCCGCGAACTCCTCCTCCTCGGCGAGCGCCAGAGCCCGGGCGCCGGAGGTCACCTGGACCAGACGAAGCTTGAGCCGGTCGAGTACGGCGGAGAGGGCGAGGAGGTTGTCGGCGTTGTCGTCGACGAGCAGCACGCTCGTCCGAGACGCCGGGTCTTCCGAGGCCAAGATCTCATGGTTGTACCAGCGGCGTCCGGGGGGCGGACCATCCGTCCCGAGGTCGCCGGCACGATCCATCGGCGCACTGTTGACCTTCTTGCAGGGTGCCCAGCGGTCGGTGCTGACCAGGGACAGGGAGTGTGTGATGGGCGGCGCTCGGCCGGCGCCCGGGACGGGGCCCGAGGAAGACCCGGGGCTACCTCGCCCGGAGCGCTGCGGCCAGGAGCGGGACCACCGAGCGGACCTCGACGAATCCGCCGGCGAGCTGGCGCGCCCGCGGATGGGTGTCGGTGACGATGAGCCGGTCGAACAGGCCGCTGCGCTCCAGCCGTCCCACCGCATCTCCGGGGAGCACGCCGTGGGTGGCCAGCGCGGTGATCCGGCTCGCGCCGACCTCGCGGTACGCCTCCGCCGCGGAGAGCAGCGAGCTGCCGGTACGCACCATGTCGTCGTAGAGCATCACGTGTTGCCCGGCCACCCGGGCGCTCACCGCCAGCAGCCGGGTCCCGCCCGCGTCGCGGCGCTTGAAGACGAAGCTCGCGTCCACGTGCAGGTCGTTGGCCAGCGCCTCCACGTACTTGGCACGGCCGGCGTCGGTGCTCGCCACCACGCACCCGCCCGGGGCGAGCGCCCGGATGGCCTCGGCCATGAGGGGCCGCGCGGTGACGTGGACGGGCCGTACTCCGCCCTCGAAGTAGAAGGGCAGGCCGGCGGTGTGGAGGTCCACCAGCAGGACCCGGAGGCCACCGTCGGGCAGGGGGATGGAGGAGAGCAGCCGGGCCCGGGTCTTCGCGGTGACGCTCTCTCCCTGCTTGCTGGGGCGCTCCTGCGTCGAGTACCCGAAGTAGGGCACCACCAGCGTCAGCGCGTGCACGCCGTATTCGACCAGCGCACAGGCGAGGTCATAGAGCTCGAGCGTGTCGGCGTCGCTGCCCGTGCCGCCCACGAGGAACGCATCCGAGTCCGCCACCGGGCTCGCCAGCCGCAGGCCCCGCTCGCCGTCGGGGAAGGTCTCGCGCTCGATGTCGCCCGGGACGCCGACCCCGAGCGCGCACAGCTTCTCCGCCAGGACCGCGTCCGCCGCCGTGGAGAAGATGAGCCTGGAGTGCTCTCCCACCGGCGGAGCCTCAGCCCGCCCAGTCGAGGATGACCTTGCCGCTCTGCCCCGAGCGCATGGCCTCGAACGCCTCGGCGTACTGAGCGGCCGGGAAGCGATGGGTCACCACCGGCGCCACGTCGAGCCCGCTCTGGAGCATGGCCACCATCTTGTACCAGGTCTCGAACATCTCCCGGCCGTACACGCCCTTGAGCACCAGGCCCTTGAAGATGACCTGGTTCCAGTCGATCGAGACCTCGTTGGGCGGGATGCCGAGGATGGCCACCCGCCCGCCGTGGTTCATCACCCCGAGCAGGTCCCGGAACGCCTGGCCGTTGCCGGACATCTCCATTCCCACGTCGAAGCCCTCGGTCATCCCCAGGCTCCGCATCACGTCGCCCAGCGTCTGGGTGCGCACGTCCACCGCCCGGGTCGCGCCCATCTTCCGGGCGAGCTCGAGCCGGTAGGGGTTCACGTCGGTCACCACCACGTGCCGGGCACCGACGTGCCTCGAGATGGCCGCGGCCATGACCCCGATGGGGCCGGCCCCGGTGATGAGCACGTCCTCGCCCACCAGGTCGAAGGAGAGGGCGGTGTGCACCGCGTTGCCCAGGGGATCGAAGAAGGAGGCGATGTCGTCGGGGATCTCCTTGGGGACCCGGAAGACGTTGAAGGCGGGGAGGAACACGTACTCGGCGAAGCAGCCCGGCCGGTTCACTCCCAGCCCCACGGTGTTCCGGCAGAGGTGGCGCTTCCCCGCGCGGCAGTTCCGGCAGTGGCCGCAGGTGATGTGCCCCTCGCCACTGACCCGTTCGCCCACCTCGAAGCCGGTGACCTCGGCCCCGAGCCTGGCGATCTCCCCCATGAACTCGTGCCCGATGACCATCGGCACCTTGATGGTCTTCTGCGACCAGGCGTCCCAGTTCCAGATGTGGATGTCGGTCCCGCAGATGCTGGCCTTGCGGACCCTGATCAGGACGTCGTTGGGGCCGATCTCCGGCACCGGCACGTCCTGCATCCAGATGCCCGGCTCGGCCTTGGCCTTGACCAGCGCTCTCACCGGATCACCCCCAGGGCACGGCCCACCTTGCCGAAGGCGGCGATGGCCCGGTCGAGCTGCTCGCGGGTGTGCGCGGCGGACATCTGGGCCCGGATGCGCGCCTGGCCCTGCGGCACCACCGGGTAGCTGAAGCCGATGACGTACACCCCCTCGGCCAGCATCTGGTCGGCGAAGGTCGAGGCCAGCTTCGCGTCTCCGAGCATCACCGGGATGATGGGATGGTCGGCTCCGGCGAGCTTGAAGCCCAGCTTGGTCATCTCGCTCCGGAAGCGCTCGGCGTTGGCGCGGAGCTGCTTGCGGAGCTCGTCGCCTCCCTCGAGCAGGTCGAGGACGGTCAGCGTGGCGGCGCAGATGGCCGGCATCAGCGAGTTGGAGAACAGGTACGGGCGGCTCCGCTGCCGCAGCCAGGCGACGATCTCCCTCCGGCCCGAGGTGTAGCCGCCGGACGCGCCCCCGAGCGCCTTCCCCAGCGTGCCGGTGAGGATGTCCACCCGGTCCATCACGTCGCAGAACTCCGGGGTCCCCTTGCCCTTGGCCCCGACGAAGCCCACCGCGTGCGAGTCGTCCACCATCACCAGCGCCCTGTAGCGGTCCGCGAGGTCGCAGATGGCGCGCAGGTTGGCGATGATCCCGTCCATGGAGAACACGCCGTCGGTGGCGATGAGCCGGTACCGGGCGCCGGAGGAATCTCGAAGGTGGGCCTCCAGCTCGCGCATGTCGTTGTTGGCATAGCGAAGCCGCTTCGCCTTGCAGAGCCGGATGCCGTCGATGATCGACGCGTGGTTCAGCGCGTCGGTGATGACCGCGTCCTCCTCGCCGAGCAGCGTCTCGAACAGGCCGCCGTTGGCGTCGAAGCAGCTGGAGTAGAGGATGGTGTCCTCGGTGCCCAGGAAGCGGCTCAGCCGGGCCTCGAGCGTCTTGTGCAGATCCTGGGTTCCGCAGATGAAGCGGACCGAGGCCATGCCGAAGCCGTGGGTGTCCAGCGCGGCGCGGGCGGCCTCGATCACCCGCGGGTGGTCGGCCAGACCGAGATAGTTGTTGGCGCAGAAGTTGAGGACCTCGCGCCCGCCCTCGACGCGGATCGCCGCGTTCTGGGGAGAGACGAGGATGCGCTCGTTCTTGTAGAGGCCCTGCTCGCGCAGCTCGTGCGTGCGGGCCGCCAGGTCGGTGAGGAAGTTCGCGTCCACGGACCCCGCTCTCTACACGGTTGGGCCCGGCGCGGCCACCGCCGTTCAGTGGCAACTGGTGCGCGGCATCCGCCATCGGCGGACGCTCGCCGCTGGCGATCCGCTCGCCCCGCATGCAACCTCCACCCCAGGGAAGGAGTGCCATGGACACCACTCGCAGGACCCTCTTGATGAACGCCGGGGTCGCCGCCGCCGGCTCGATGCTCTTCCAGTCGACGGCTCAGGGGGCGGGCGCCCCGGCCTCCGCAGGCACCCCTCCGGGGACGCAGGCCACCGGGCTTCGCTCGCAGGCGTGGTGCATGCTCCGCACGCCGCAAGGCGACACCCTCGGCGTCCGGCGCGAGAACCGGATCCTGGACGTGGGGAAGGCGGGCAAGGCCCTGAAGGTCTCGGTGCCGGCGAGCACCGACGAGCTCCTGGAGGGGAAGGGGATCGCCGGGCTGCAGAAGGTCCTCGCCGCCTCCGCGTCGACGGTGAAGCCGGCGCTGGTGCCGGTGCAGGAGGCGCGCTTCGGGCCCTGCATCACCCGGCCACAGAAGATCATCATGCTCGGCTTCAACTACCGCCGCCACGCGAAGGAGACCAACACCCCCTTCCCCAAGGCGCCGGTGCTCTTCAACAAGTACAACAACACCCTCGCCGGTCACGAGGGAGTCATCCACCTCCCGACCCGGGTCGCGAAGAAGTTCGACTACGAGGTCGAGCTGCAGGTCATCATGGGGAGGACCGCTCGCGACGTCTCGGAGGCCGACGCGCTGGGATACGTGTTCGGCTACGCCGCCGGGAACGACTTCTCGGCGCGGGATCTCCAGTACCGGGACGGCAAGGGCGCGTCCCAGTTCATGATCGGCAAGACCTGCGACGGCTTCCTCCCCATCGGCCCGTGGCTGGTGGGCGCGGACCTCGTGGGTGACCCGCAGAACCTCAAGCTGGAGACCCGGGTCAACGGCGAGACGCGCCAGTCCTCGAACACCGATGACATGATCTTCACCTGCGCCCAGATCATCGCCTACGCCTCGTCCCTGTTCACCCTCCACCCGGGCGACGTCATCTCCACCGGCACGCCCGAAGGGGTCATCCTGGGCAAGCCCGAGGCGCAGCAGATCTGGCTCAAGCCTGGCGACCGGGTCGAGTGCAGCGTCGAGAAGTGTGGCGAGCTGAGCTTCACCCTGGCGTGAGCCTCCCGGCAGTGGAACGATGGTCGGAGCGCAGGACGGGCCGCTGAACCCGCCAGGGAAGGGGAGGACGGTCATGAGGGAGCGTATCGTCGAGCTCGAGCTGAAGTTCACCGAGCAGCAGCGGCTGCTCCAGGAACTGAGCGACGTGGTGTACGCCCAGGGCCAGAGCCTCGAGCGGCTGGAGCACGAGCTGGCCATCATGAACCAGAAGCTCGCGGCGATGGAGCCGGGCCTGGTCGACTCGAGCGCCGTCGAGCGCCCGCCGCACTTCTGACCTCACCGCTCCGGCGCGCCGACCGCCTGGCCACCGTGGCCGGCCCGCGCCAGGCACTACGCGAGCTTCGTGTTCACCTGGATCTTGCTCCCCAGGGTCTGTTGGACCGGGCAGCGCTCGGCGATTTCCAGGAGCTTCGCCCGCTGCTCCTCGGTCAGCGAACCGTCGAGGGTGATGATCCGGTCCACCACGTCCATCTTGGCCGGCTTGGTCTCGCAGTCGACGCAGTCCTGGGCGTGCACCTTCCGGTGCCGGAGGCTGATGCGGGCCCGCTCCAGGGGCCACTTCTTCCTGTCGGCGTACAGGCGGAGCGTCATCGCGGTGCAGGCGCCCAGCCCGGCGAGCAGCATCTCGTAGGGCGTTGGCCCCTGGTCCGCGCCGCCCACCGCGAGTGGCTCGTCGACCACGAGGCGATGCCCGCCCACCTCGACCTCGGTCCGGAATCCGGTTGCGGGACCGGACACCACCACGCTCCGCGGCTCCTGGCTCGCTGGATCACCCATGGCCTCACCTCCGGGAGAGGACGCTAGCAGCACTGCTACCGCTGTTCAGCAGGGCACCAGAACGGTGCCGTCGCCGGGCTCGCGCGACGCCGCTTGCCCGGCATCGCTCGCCGGTGAGCGGCGAGACCTGTCACCGTGTCAGGACCTCGAGACGACCCGCGGCACCGCCTGCGTCGCCTCCGTCCGCGCCTCGTCGAACAGCGGCTTCAGCTCGACGTCGGTGAGGGTCTCCTTCTCGAGGAGGAGCCGCGCTGCCTTCTCCAGCGTCTGACGGCGCTGGGCGAGCAGGGTGCGGCACCGCTCGGAGGCGTTCTGGACGATCTCCCGGACTGCGAGGTCGATCTCCCGCGCGGTCTCCTCGCTGAAGGTCCGGCGGGTCATCGCCTGCGGGCCGAGGTAGGCCTGGCTCTCGTTGTCGTAGCTCACCGGCCCGAGCCCCGGAACCATCGCGTAGCGCGTGGCCATGCTCCGCGCGATGTCGGTGGCCTTGACCAGGTCGTCCGCGGCGCCGGTCGAGGTGTGCTCGAACACCAGCGCCTCGGCGGAGCGGCCGCCAAGCAGCACCACCAGCTTCCCTTCCAGCTCCTCGCGGGTCATGAGGTACCGGTCCTCGGTGGGCCGCTGGAGCGTGTAGCCCAGGGCGCCGATGCCGCGGGGAATGATGCTCACCTTGTGCACCGGGTCCACGTTGGTGGTCGCCGCCGCGGCCAGCGCGTGACCCATCTCGTGGAAGGCGACGATCTCCCGCTCCCTCGGGTTCAAGAGCCGGTTCCTCTTCTCCAGGCCAGCCACGATGCGCTCGAAGGCGGCGTCGAAGTCCTGCCGCTCCACCGCCTCGGCCTTCCGGCGGGTGGCGCTCAGCGCCGCCTCGTTGACCAGGTTGGCCAGGTCCGCGCCGGTGAAGCCCGGGGTCAGGGCGGCGATCTGATCGGGGTCCACCGACGGGGCGATCTTCACCCGCCTCATGTGCACCTGGAGGATGGCCACCCGACCCTGCCGGTCTGGGCGGTCCACCAGGACCTGACGGTCGAAGCGGCCGGCACGGAGCAGCGCCGGATCGAGGATCTCCGGCCGGTTGGTGGCGCCGAGGAGGACGATGCCGGCGCTCTGGTCGAAGCCGTCCAGCTCGACCAGCAGCTGGTTGAGGGTCTGCTCCTTCTCGTCGTGACCGCCCACCAGGCCCGAGGCCCCGCGGGCGCGGCCGAGCGCGTCCAGCTCGTCGATGAAGATGATGCACGGCGCCTTGCCCCGCGCCTGCTCGAACAGGTCCCGGACGCGGGCCGCGCCCACGCCGACGAACATCTCCACGAACTCGCTTCCGCTGATGGAGAAGAACGGCACGCCGGCCTCACCCGCCACCGCGCGTGCGAGCAGCGTCTTTCCGGTCCCGGGCGGTCCCACCAGCAGCACGCCCTTGGGCATCCGGCCGCCCAGGCGCGAGTACTGCTCCGGGTTCCTCAGGAACTCCACCACCTCCGCCAGCTCGGCCTTGGCCTCGTCGACCCCGGCCACGTCCGAGAAACGGGTCTTCACGCCGGTCTCGACGAAGACCTTGGCCTTGCTCTTCCCGATGGCGAGGAGGCCTCCGCCGCCCGCGCCCATCCGACCCGCCATGCGCCGCATGACGATGGCCCAGACCAGGAAGAAGAACAGGGTGGGGGCCACCAGACCCATCAGGGCCGTGAACCAGGTGTTCTGCACCTGCCCGCCGAACTTCACGCCTGCCCTTTCCAGGGCCTCGGCGATGTCCTTGTCCACCTTGACGGTGACGAAGTGCGTCTTCCCGCCCTCGATGGGCTCCGTGAGCGTGCCCTTGATCTGGTCCTCGCCGACGGTGACCTCGGTCACCTTCTTCTCGTCGAGCAGCTTCCGGAACTGGCTATAGGGGATGACCGCGACCGACTGGGACGTCCGTACGTAGTCCTGGATGAGGAGCACCCCGAGCACGGCGATCAGCGCGTAAGCGATGTTGAACCGCGTCTTGTTCACGACGTCGCCGTCCTTTCCTCGAGCATCCGCCGCCTTCCGTCCGCGACCAGCGACGAGAGGATGGAGCCGGTGATCAGCAAGCCGACCACCGCCAGCGACACGCCCACCGGGATCTTGAAGATGTCCACGATGGCCATCTTCACCCCGACGAAGACCAGCACAAGGGCCAGTCCCAGCTTCAAATAACGGAACTTGTGAACCACGCCAGCCAGGACGAAGTACAGGGAGCGGAGCCCCAGGATGGCGAAGATGTTCGAGGTGAAGACGATGAACGGGTCCTGGCTCACGGCAAGAACCGCGGGAATGGAATCCACCGCGAAGATGAGATCGGTGAATTCCACCGCCACCAGAGCCAGGAACAGCGTGGTCACCATCCACCTTCCGTCCACCCGGGCGAGGAAGTGGTCCGTGTCCTGACCGGGGGCGACCGGCAGGACCCGCCGGGCCAGGCGCACCATCACGTTGTTCTCCGGGTGCCCGTGCTCTCCGCGGGAGAGGAGCATCCTCACCCCGGTGAACACGAGGAACACGCCGAAGAGATAGATGGTCCAGTGGAAGCGGGCGATGAGGGCGGTGCCGGCGAGGATGAAGATCGCCCGCATCACCAGCGCGCCGAGGATTCCCCAGAACAGCACCCGGTGCTGCTGGTGCGCCGGGACCCCGAAGGCGCCGAAGAGCACGACCATCACGAAGATGTTGTCGACGCTCAGCGCCTTCTCGATCAGGTACCCGGTGGTGAACTCGAGGCCCCGCTGGGGTCCGAAGAGGTGGAAGACGCCGAAGGCGAAGACCGCGGCCAGCCCGATCCACACCGCGCTCCAGACCGCCGCCTCGCGCAGGGAGATGGCGTGCGCCCTGCGGTGAAACACCCCCAGGTCGAGGGCGAGCATCACGGCGACGAAGGCGAGGAAGCCCACCCACAGGGGCCAGCTTCCCAGCGTGGCAACGGACAGCATCGGACAGGCTCCTGCCGGGCGCCCTGGAACCGAGGTGCTCCGGGCCGCCGAGCCCACTGGATGTGCGCCGGAGGAAGCCTTCGGACAACCAGATATTTCAGTGTGGATCCATCGGTTGAACCGATGGGTGATGCATGGGCGCACGGCGGGCCCGCTCGCGTTGCCTCCGGGCGATGAGTCGCCGGAGCGAGGTCCGCATCCCGTGGCGGCGCATGAACCGCTCCAGGCGCACCAGGGCTCCTCGCGCCCAGCGGACCTCCCGGCTGAGCACGACCAGCCCGAACCCCACCACCAGCCACCCGGGGCCCGGCAGGGGGATCAGGATGATCCCGACCACCACCAGCGCCCAGCCGCCCACGAGGTTGGCCAGGCGCCGCAGCCCCGGGCGTCGTTCGTCACCAGCGCGCGTCGAAGGTCGCGTCACGGGCTCCCACCGGCCACCCGCCGGACGAGACCTGCATCGCGCGGAGGCGCCGGATGCGCTCCCGCATCGAGGGGTGGGTCGAGAACAGTTTGAGGACGCCCTCGGTCGCCGAGAAGGGGTTGACGATGAACAGGCTGGCGGTGGCCGGCTGCATCCGGGCCGGGATGGCGTGCGCCGCCTGCTCCAGCTTCTCCAGCGCCCGGGCGAGGGCCTCGGGATCGCCGGAGATCTCCGCGCCGGTCGCATCGGCGCCGTACTCGCGCGAGCGGGAGATGCCCAGCTGGATCAGCGTGGCCGCGATGGGGGCCACGATGGCCAGCAGCAGCGACTGCGCGGGCGAGGGACCGTCCTCGTCCGAGCCGGCCATCCCGAAGAAGCCCACCGCGTGCGCCACGTAGGTGATGGCCGCGGCCACGGTGGCGGCGATGCTGGAGACCAGGATGTCGCGGTTCTTCACGTGGGCGAGCTCGTGGGCCAGCACCCCGCGGAGCTCGCGGCGGTCCAGCACCTGGAGAATGCCCGAGGTGACCGCGACCACGGCGTGCTCGGGGTTCCGGCCGGTGGCGAAGGCGTTCGGCTGTGCCTCGGGGATGAGGTACACGCGCGGCTTGGGAATCCCGGCGCGCGCGGCGAGCTCTTCCACCATCCGGTGGAGCTCGGGGGACTCGGCCGGGGAGATCTCCTGGGCCCGGTGCATGGCCAGGACGATCCGGTCGCTGAAGAAGTAGGCGCCGAGGTTCATCACCACCGCGAGAACGATGCTGATGCCGAGCGCATTGGACCCGAGCGCTCCGCCGACGCCCACCAGGATCGCCGACAGGATGCCCAGGAGCAAAACGGTCTTGAGCTGGTTCATCGAAAGAGTGACCTCCGTGTCCCTTTCCGTTAAGACGGGGAGGACACATCGGCAAATCGATAAACTCGCAGCAATCCATTCTTCTTCCCGATGGGAGTGGAGCGGCGATGGACTGGCTCAACTACCACCATCTCTTCTACTTCTGGACCGTGGCCCGCGAGGGCGGGGTCTCCAAGGCGAGCAAGGTGCTCCGGCTGGCCCAGCCCACGGTCAGCGGGCAGATCAAGGCCCTGGAGAACGCCTTCGGGGAAAAGCTGTTCGAGCGCCAGGGCCGCTCCCTGGTGCTGACCGACGTGGGCCAGGTGGTCTTCCGCTACGCGGAGGAGATCTTCAGCCTCGGCCAGGAGCTCCAGGACACCCTCAAAGGCCGTCCCGTCGCCCGCCCGCGCCGGCTGGTGGTGGGGGTCTCGGACTCGGTGGAGAAGCGGGTGGCGCACCGGCTCCTCGTCCCGGCCCTGGAGGCGACCGCGCCGGTCCAGCTGGTGGTCCTCGAGGCACGCCCCGAGCGGCTCGTGGCCGAGCTGGCCGCGCACAGTCTCGACCTGGTCCTCTCCGACACGCCGGCTCCCTCGCCGGTCCGGGCCTACAGCCACCTGCTCGGAGAATGCGGGGTGGGGCTGTTCGCCCGTCCCGCCCTGGCCCGGAAGCTCGCCCCGGGGTTCCCCAGGTCGATGGAGGGCGCCCCGCTCCTGACCGCCGCCGACGGCGCGGTGCTGCAGCGCTCGCTCGCCCACTGGTTCGAGAGCCGCGGCATCCGCCCTCGGGTGGTGGGTGAATTCCAGGACAGCGCGCTGATGGAGTCCTTCGGCGAGGCGGGAGTCGGTGCCTTTCCCGCCCCCGAGGCGGTCGAGTCGGAAGTCCGGGCGGCGTTCGGGGTCGACCGGGTGGGAACGCTGGACGGAGTGCGCGAGCGCTACTGGGCGCTCACCGTGGAGCGAAAGCTCAAGCACCCGGCGGTGGTGGCGATCACCGAGACGGCGCGCACCGAGCTGTTCGGCCGTGCCCCGTCCCGGAACGGCGGCTGAACGCCCTCCGGCGCTCCTATCTTCGCGAGCGCGCGCCGAGCCCGTCCGCCAGGAGCAGGCCGAAGACGATGCCCGCGGCGGTGAGGATCATCTGGAAGCCGGTCTCGATGCTGGTGGCGACGTCGCGGTCCACGAGGTCGAGGAGGCTCCGGTAGCCAATGCTCCCCGGGACGAGCACCAGGACGCCGGGGACGGTGACCAGCCACACCGGTCGGGCCCTGAGCCGGGCGTTCAGATGCGCGACGAGCCCGATCGCGACCGCGCCCACGAACGCGCCGAGCGCCGGGCCCACGCTCCGCGAGACCGCCTTGCTGACCGCGGCGGCGAGGAGCGCCGAGGCGACCACGGTCGGGGCCTCCTGGCGAGGCGCACGCTGCACCACCACCGCCGCGAGCCCCATCGCCGCGGCGCCGACGAGAAACGTCCAGGGGGGGAGGTCCACCGTGGGAACACGGGCCGGGCCGAAGGCTCGCGCGCCGAGGGCCCCACCCAGCACGGCGCCGATGACCAGGGCGAGGAAGGTCACCGAGGCAGCGCCCAGCCCGGCGAGGCCGGAGAGGAGGTTGCGGGTCTGCAGCTCGCGGACCCCCTGGGTGAGCGTGAAGCCCGGGAGGAGGATCACCACCGCTCCGAGGGTGGCGACCCGGGGGTCGAGCGGCCAGATCCGCGCCGACACCGCCTGGCTGATGAAGCCCGCGAGCAGTGCCGAGACCAGCTCGGCGGCGAGGTCGAGCTCACGCAGGCGGGTGCGGACCAGCGCGATGGCTCCAACGGCCATTCCCGCGACGGCCGCGGTGACCGCCTCGGGCAGGTCCTCGCCGAAGAGGAGGACCGCCCCGGCCGCGGCCAGGCAGTAGGCGAAGAGCACCACCGGCGCGGAGTACGGGGGCGGGGAGCGGGCGATGGCGTCGATGCGAACGCTGGCCTCCCGAGGGCCGATCCGCCCGGCCTTGACCTCTCGCGCCACCGCGTCGAGGCGGACGATGCGGTCGAGGTGGACCGGCCGCGGCTCGGTCCGGAGCAGCACCACCCGCTGCTGTCCGGGGATGCCGATGGCGAGCTGCAGCTGGGTGGGCAGGCTCGAGACCTGGGCGTCCGCCATCCCGAGCTGGGCGGCGAGCTCCCAGACCAGGCGCTCGGTGTCCTCGGCTCCGTAGCCGCAGGCCTGGGCTCCACGCGCAGCGGAGAGGAGCAGCGCGAGCGCCGAATCGGGGTCCTCGGCCGTGGACGAGGGAGCACGCACGGGCGCCTACCCCCCGCGGGTGTGCATCTCGAGCCGCGGGTCCTGCCGGAGCTCGGGACGGCCGGCGAGCGCCCCGCGCTGCTCGAGCTGCAGCCGCTGCTCGGCTCCGCGGTCGGTGCGCGCGCGCCAGCCGACCCGGAGGAGCGAGGCGATCTCCGCATCGCTCGCCCCGCTGCGGAGCGCGGCACGGAGGTTCGCCCCCGAGCGAGCGTAGAGGCAGGTGTACCAGGTCCCGTCGGCGGTGAGCCGGCTCCGGTCGCAGGCGCGGCAGAAGGGCGTCGTGGTGGAGGCGATGATGCCGAAGGTGGTCCCGTCCGGGAGCCGGAAGCGCTCCGCCGGGTCGGACCCCTGGGCCCCCACCGGCTCGACGGCGCCGTGGGTGGCGGAGATCGCCTGGAGCATCTCGGCGCGGGACACCACCTGCTCGCGGGTCCAGCGGGTGGCGCCGCCCACGTCCATGTACTCGATGAACCGGATCTCCGCGCCGATCTCGCGGGCGAAGGCGAGGAGATCCAGCATCTCGTCCTCGTTGGTCCCTCGCACCACCACCGTGTCGAGCTTGAGGGGGAAGCCCTCGGCGCGCCCGGCCTCGATGCCGGCCAGGACCCGGGCGTGGTGGTCGGCCCGGGTGAGCGCGAGGAACCGCTCGGGGCGCAGGGTGTCGAGACTGACGGTGAGCCTCCGGAGGCCGGCCTCCCGGAGCGCGCGCGCGCGCTCGGCGAGGAGCACGCCGTTGGTGGTCATCGCCAGGTCGCGCACCGCGGGGCGCCGGGCGAGTTCCCGGACCAGGGTGGTGATCTCCGAGCGCAGCAGCGGCTCCCCGCCGGTCAACCGGACCTTGTCCACGCCCAGGGTACAGAAGATGCCGGTGATGCGGTCCAGCTCCTCGAAGGTGAGGAGCTCCTTCTTCGGAAGCCAGACGTAGTCCGGCTCCGGCATGCAGTAGCTGCACCGCAGGTTGCACCGGTCGGTGACGCTGAGCCGGAGGCTCCTCAGGGGACGGCCGAGCGCGTCACGGAGGGAGTCCTTCGAGGATGTTGGGTCGGCAACGGTCACGGGGACACGTCAGGCATAAGCCAGGAACGGCGGCGGCGCCAATGGACCCTCCGGGCGCCATGACCGACGGTCCGCGCATCTTCGACGCTGGAGAGGCAGACCGCCGACCGGGTCGGCCGTTACCGGGGTCAGTAGACGACCAGGGACCGGGAGAGCTCGACTAGGTCGCCGCGAGCACGCGCGGTCAGGAGGTCCTCCTGCAGCGTTCGCCCCCCGCCGCCCTGGGGGTGAGAGAAGACGAGCGCGCGGTACTCGCCCGGTCCGTCCGGAGCCAGCGTGACCGAGCCACCGCTCGCGGCCGTGGTGCACGCCGGATGGCCTGGACAGCCGAGCACCACCCGGAGCGCGTTCCGGTACACCCGGAGCTCCGCGCCCTCGTAGGTCAGGCGCCAGCGCGCGTCCGGGGGCGCGCTCCCGTCCGGCCGGCCTGGGCCCTCCAGCACCACGTGGAGGCGGACCGGCGGAGACACGTCCCGCGCCCCACGCCGTGCCGCGAGGACGCCTGCGCCCGTCGCGGCCACCGCGATGACCAGGACGGCCAGGCGGCGGTACCGGCGCCGGCGCTGGATGCGGACCCAGACCCCGCTCTCCCAGCCGGGGCTGGGGGTGTCGCGCCGGGCGTTCGGCAATGAGCGCTGGGCCACGTGGGTCACCGCCGGGCGAGGCGACGGGCCGTCCCGCGTGACCACCCCCTCGGTCGCGGTGTGGTGTCCACCGGGCGACCGTCGTCTGATTGGGTGGCCCGGGATGTCACCGGCTCCAATCGGTGGGCTCTCCCGGAGGGCACGCGCAGCCCCGCGACTCTGCGCAGTGCCCGGGGGGCGACCGGCCGCCCTGGAGATCTCGGGCGGCCGGTCGCGCCGTTTTCGATGCATGCCGGACCCCCGGACGACATTGTGGCCACTCATGGAACAGCGACCGCTCGGAAAGTCGGGGGTGAAGGTCTCCCGCATGGGCCTCGGCTGCATGGGGATGTCCGAGTTCTACGGTCCGGCCGACGAGGCCGAGTCACGCGCCACGCTGGAGATGGCGGTGGACCGGGGAATCAGCTTCCTCGACACCGCCGACTTCTACGGCGCGGGCAAGAACGAGGAGCTGCTGGCGGACATCCTTCGGCGTCGGCGGAGGGAGATCGTCCTCGCCACCAAGTTCGGTTTCGCCCGGGACCCGGCGGCCCCGAATGACGCCACTCGCCGCACGCTGAACGGCAAGCCCGAGTACGTGCGCAAGGCCTGTGAGGCCTCCCTCCGGCGGCTCGGCGTCGAGGTCATCGACCTCTACTACCTGCACCGGGTGGACCCGGCGACGCCCGTCGAGGAGACGGTGGGGGCGATGGCGCAGCTGGTGAAGGAGGGGAAGGTCCGGGCGCTGGGGCTGTCCGAGGCCACGGCGGAGCACATCCGGCGCGCGGCGAAGGTGCACCCCATCGCGGCGCTGCAGAGCGAGTTCTCGCTGTGGACCCGCGACCCGGAGGACGGGCCGCTCCAGGCCTGCCGCGAGCTGGACATCACCCTGGTGCCCTACAGCCCGCTGGGGCGGGGCTTCCTCACCGGGCAGATCCGCACCCCGGCCGACTTCGCCGAGGACGACTTCCGCCGGAACAACCCGCGCTTCCAGGGAGAGAACTTCCAGAGGAACCTGGCGCTGGTGGAGAGGGTGGGCGCGCTGGCCCGGCAGAAGGGCTGCACGCCGGGGCAGCTCGCGCTCGCGTGGGTGATGGGCCAGGGTGACGACGTGGTGCCCATTCCCGGCACCAAGCGGCGGAAGTACCTCGAGGAGAACCTCGGTGCGCTCGAGGTCCGGCTGACACGCGAGGACCTGGCTGGCATCGAGGCGGTCTTCCCCAGGGGCGCGGTGTCGGGTGCGCGCTACGCGTCGGGAACGGTGGGGGCGCGGCCGGACGCGCAGGGGCGCCGGCCGGGCTGATCCGACCGAACTGTGCCTTGACCGCCCAGGGACGGGTGGCGTCGAGTGTGTCCCTCCGAGAACGGAGGGGTGCCATGCTCGCCGACGCTCCGCTGACCACGATTCTCCCGGTGCTGGACCTGGCCCGCGCCCGGACGTTCTACGAGCAGAGGCTCGGGCTGCGCGGCGGTCGGGCCAAGCCCGACGGGAAGTACGAGTACCCGGTGGGGAACGGCGCGCTGGCCCTCTTCCAGCGCGGCGGGCCCACGAAGGCGGATCACACCGCGGTGAGCTTCGCGGTGCGGGACATCTCCCGGGCGATCCGCGAGCTCGAGTCCCGCGGGGTGAAATTCCACGACTACGACCTGCCGGGGCTGAAGACGGTCGATCACGTCTGCGTGCTGGGCTCGGAGAAGGCGGCCTGGTTCAGCGACCCCGAGGGCAACATCCTCTGCCTCCACGAGGACCTGACCTGAATGTCCGAGAACTGGGTCCTGACGACACCGGCGCCTCCGGGAACCCGTGAGGCGTACGGACCTGCGCCGTCTCAGCACGTGTGGATCCGCCGGCCGCCCGGGAGCGAGCGGCTGCGCACCCTGGTGATGATCCACGGCGGCTTCTGGCGGGCGGCGTACGACGCCGCGCACGTGGGCCATCTCTGCGCCGACCTCGCGCGGCGCGGCTGGGCCACGGTGGCGCTCGAGTACCGGCGCATCCGCGAGGAGGGTGGGGCGTGGCCGGGGACGCTGACCGACGTGACCGCGGCTCTGGACGCCCTGCCCCCTCTCGCCACGAAGCACGGTCTGGACCTCGCCCGCTCGGCGTGGATGGGGCATTCAGCGGGAGGGCACCTGGCGCTGTGGGGGGTGACGCGGTCGTCCGCGCCCGGCGCGCTGAAGCGTCCCTCGTGGCGGCCGCGGAGAGTCGTGGGGCTCGCGCCGGTGTCGGACCTCGTGGAGGCGGACCGGCTGGAGCTGAGCCGGCACGTCACGCTCGAGCTCCTCGGCGGGTCTGCGCGGCAGCAGCCGGCGCGCTACGCCGACGCATCTCCGGCCGATCGCCTGCCGCTCGGCGTGCCGATGGTGGTCATCCACGGGACGAAGGACAACATCGTGCCCCTGGCGATGAACCGGAGCTTCGCGGAGCGGGCCCGGAAGGCCGGGGACGACATCCGGCTGGTGATGCCGGAGGATGCGGACCACTTCGACGTCATCGACCCGAAGTCGAAGGTCTGGGCCCAGGTGGTGGACGCGCTGGGTGGGCCCTGAGCGATGAAGCTGCGCGACATCCCGTTCGAGGTGGTGGACTGGGCGGACGTGCGGCCCACCGAGCACCCCGGCGAGTCGGGGCTGGCGCTCTGGAGAACCCGGACCTTCGGGGACGTCCGGGTGCGCTGGGTCCAGTACTCGCCCGGGTACGTGGCGAACCACTGGTGCGACAAGGGTCATGTCCTCCTCTGTCTCGAAGGGGAGCTGAACACCGAGCTGGAGGACGGGCGGCGGTTCGTGCTCAGAGCTGGGATGAGCTACCAGGTCGCGGATGGAGCGGAGCGACATCGCTCGTCGGCGCCCAGGGGAGCGACGCTGTTCATCGTGGATTGATCCTCGAGCGCCCGGACCGCGGCCGGGGGTGGACGCGGAGCGCGGCTGCCCCGAGGTGCGCTACAAGGGGCGGACGTCACGAACGCCATTGCTCCGGAGCGACCATGCCGATCGCCACTCGCCTGACGGAATTGCTCGGCATCAAGCATCCGATCCTCCTCGCTCCGATGGATCTGGTGTCGGACGGGCGACTGGCGGCGGCGGTGAGCCGCGCCGGTGGATTCGGGATGATCGGCGGTGGGTACGGTGACCAGGCCTGGCTGGAGCGAGAGATGGACGCTGCCGGCGATGCCCGGGTCGGCGTTGGCTTCATCACCTGGAGCATGGCTCGGCAGCCCCGGCTGCTCGATCTGGTGATGGAACGAAGGCCGCCGGCGGTCATGCTCTCGTTCGGAGAGGTGGCTCCGCATGCCGAGAAGATCAAGCGGGGCGGGGCCCTGCTGATCTGTCAGATCCAGACGCTGGCCCAGGCCAGGGAGGCATGCGCGAGCGGGGCGGACATCCTGGTCGCGCAGGGCGCCGAAGCCGGTGGTCACGGGATCGCCCGCGGCACCATGCCGCTCGTTCCGGCGGTGGTCGACGCTGCGCCCGGAGTGGTGGTGGTTGCGGCCGGTGGCATCGCCGATGGCCGCGGGATCGCCGCCGCGCTGATGCTCGGAGCGGACGGAGTCCTGGTCGGGACCCGCTTCTACGCCACAGAGGAAGCCGCCGCGCCTCCGCAGGCGAAGCGCCGGATCCTGGCAGCCACCGGGGATCGGACCATCCGCAGCATCCTGTTCGACATCGCGCGCCGACGGGTGTGGCCGGCTCCGTACTGTGGAAGGGTGCTGCAGAACGCGTTCTCCGAGCGCTGGCGTGGTCGGGAGGCGGAGCTTCTGCAGAACGAGGCCGAGGCAGCGAGGTACGCCGAGGCCCGGGCGGCCGACGACTTCGACACCGCGGCGGTCATCGCCGGCGAAGCGGTAGATCTGATAGCCGATCTCCCTCCGGCCGGTGAGCTGGTCGCGCGCATGGCGGACCAGGCGGCATCGTTGCTCGCGGGCGCCTCGCGGCGATATCGCCTGGCGCAGCCGTCCTAGCTCACAGCCCCCGGATGAAGCCACCGTCGACGGCGATGGCCTGGCCCGTCACGTAGCCGGCCTGCTCCGAGGCGAGGAAGGCCGCCATCGCGCCGAGCTCCTCGGGGCGTCCGAGCCTCCGGGCGGGGATGTGCTCGGCGAGCTCCTCCTCCGGGATGCCCAGCTCGGCGATCAGCGCGGTCGCCGTATAGCCGGGGAGGAGTGCGTTCACCGTCACTCCCTCCTCGGCCACCTCGGGCGCGAGCGACTTCACCAGCCCCAGGAGCCCGGCCCGCAGGCCGTTGGAGACCGAGAGCCCGGGAATGGGCTCCTTCGCCGCGGTGGAGGTCACGAGGAGAATGCGCCCCCAGCGCTGCTGGCGCATCCCGGGGAGCGCGGCGCGGATCGCCTCCACCGTGGCGAGCCACAGGGACTGGAAGCCCTCCTGCCACATCTCGACGGTCACGTCGGTGAACCGTCCCTTCGGGGGCCCACCGGTGTTGGTCACGAGGATGTCCACCCCGCCGAGCCGCTGCCTCGCCGTGTCCACCAGCGCGGTCGCCGCGCCCGGCACGGAGAGGTCGCAGGCCAGCCCCGCCCGCGCACCGAGCTCGCGCGCCGCGGCCTCCACCCGGGCCTTGTTGCGGGCGCAGATCGCCACCCGCGCTCCCTCGGCCACGAGCGCCGCAGCGACCGCGCGCCCCAGGCCGGCCGACGCTCCCAGGATCAGCGCCCGGCGATCTCTCAGTCCGAGGTCCATCAGAGCCTCTCGCGCAGGAAGGGGGTGAGCCGTTCAGCCACCAGCGCTCGCGCGCGACCGAGGTCGACCTCGGCGGCGGAGCGCACGCCCTCGGCCAGCTCGGAGACGATGCCCGAGGCGATGCGCCCGGCGTCGTACGCGACGCGGTACGGAGCCCGGCTGAAGGTGACCAGCGCGTAGCGCGAGACGAACTCGCCGGGGAGCTCGGCCAGGAGGCGCTTCTCGATGGCCTTCTCCAGGAGAAAGCGCGGGTCGGCGGTGCTGGCGCGCATCTCCACGAAGTTCTCCACCGCCATGTCGGCGATGGCGTCGGCGTTCGGCTTCCGCAGCGCCTCGAAGCGGGCGAAGACCTCTCCTCGCGGCGCGGCCTCTGCCTCCAGGCCGTCCAGCACCACGCAGTCCTCGAAGCCGCAGTTCATGCCCTGGCCGAAGAACGGGACGATCGCGTGGGCCGCGTCCCCGAGCAGCAGGGCCGTGTCCCCAGCGTGCCACGCCGAACACTTCACGGTGACCATCGATCCCGTGGGGTTGCCAGCGAACTGCGCCTCGAGGTCGGGGAGCATCGGCTCGACGTCCGCGAAGTGCTCGCGGAAGAAGGCCCGCACCGCTCCCGGCGCCTCGAGCGTGGCGAAGCTCGGCGAGCCCTCGAAGGCGAGGAACAGGGTGCAGGTGAAGCTGCCATCCTCGTTGGGCAGCGCGATCAGCATGAAGTCGCCGCGGGGCCAGATGTGAAGCGCGTTTCGCTCGAGCCGCCAGCCCCCCTCTGGAGGGGCGGGAAGGGTGAGCTCCTTGTAGCCGTGGGCGAGCAGCGCCTCGTGGGACACGCCGCCTCGCGCCTCGACCACCGCTCGCCGGACCGCCGAGCCCGCGCCATCGGTGCCGTAGACCACCGCGCCCTCGACGCGCTCGGTATGAGCGCCGTCCACCTCGACGGTGAGCTCACGCCGCTCGGGGTCCAGCGCCAGCACGCGGCGGCGGAAGGACAGGCGCACCCGCCCGGTCCGCTCGGCCGCGTCGAGCAGCATCCGGTTGAGGAGCCCCCGGGAGATGCTGTGGATGCACTGGCTGTCGTCCTTCCCGTACGTCTGGAAGGTGAGCCCGCCGTCCCGGGCGTGGATCATCCGCCCCGGCATCGGAATGGCGTGGGCGAGGGCGTCCTGCTCCAGTCCCACCTGGGCCAGCGCGTGCAGGCCGCGCACGCTGATCGCCAGGTTGATGCTCCGGCCGGCGGAGATCTGTTCCCGCCGCAGGTCCGGCCGGCGCTCGAAGACCTCCACCGCCCTGCCCCGCCGCGCGAGGAACAGCGCCAGGAGCGAGCCGACCAGGCCTGCCCCGGCGAGCACCGTCCGCTCACCGCCCCTGGACATGGCTCCGGAGTACCTCCGCGAAGCGCACCACGTCGCCGAAGCGGGTGTAGAAGGGCGCGGGCGCGGCGCGCACGATGTCCGGCGCCCGGAAGTCGCAGACCACGCCCGCCGCCGCGAGCCGCTGCACCAGTCCCGGGGGATCGCGATGGATGCGGAGCGACAGCTGCGCCCCGCGCTGGGCGGGATCGGCCGGGGTGATGACCGCCACCCCGGGCATCCCGCGGACCAGAGGGTCCATGAGGCCGGTGAGCCGCTCGGACTTCCGGCGGAGCGCGGTCATTCCCACCGCGTCGAAGAGCTCCATCGAGGCCCGCAGGGCAGCCATGGAGAGGATGGGCGGATTGGAGAGCTGCCAGCCCTCGGCGCCGGCCATGCCCTGGAAGCGCGGCCCCATCTCGAAGCGGCTCGCCTCGTCGTGCCCCCACCAGCCCTCGAACCGGGGAAGCCCCCGTGCCTCGCGGTGCCGGGCGTGCACGAACGCGCCGCCGAGCGCGCCGGGCCCGCCGTTGAGGTACTTGTACGAGCACCACACCGCGAAGTCCGGCCCATCGTCGTGCAGCTGGAAGACGAGGTTCCCGGCGCCGTGGGCGAGGTCGAAGCCCACGGTGGCCCCCACCGCGTGCCCGGCGCGGGTGATGGCCGCCACGTCGAAGGCCTGACCGGTGAGGTAGTTCACGTCGCCGATCAGCACCAGCGCCAGCCGCTCACCCTCCCGGGCGATGGCGTCGAGCAGGTCCTCGGGGCGGAGGAGGTCCTCGCCGGGCCGGGGCGACAGCGGCACCAGCGACTCCGCCGGGTCGAAGCCGTGGAAGCGAACCTGGCTCGCGAAGGCGAAGCGGTCCGAGGGGAAGGCGCTGCCCTCGTACAGGATCCGGTGGCGGCCGGCGGTTGGCCGGTAGAACGAGACCATCAAGAGATGCAGGTTGACGGTCAGGGTGTTCATCACCACGACCTCGTCCGGCTGGGCGCCGACGAGCCGCGCGGTGGGAGCGGTGAGGAAGCGGTGGTAGGGGAGCCAGGGCGAGTCCCCCTCCACGTGGCCCTCGACCCCGCGTCCGGCCCACTCCTCCAGCACCTCCTCCACGCGCTCGCGCGCCGTCCGGGGCTGGAGCCCGAGCGAGTTCCCGGTCAGGTACACCACGGGCGCGCCATCCGGGCCGCGGGGAAAGAGGAACGAGTCGCGCAGGGGCCCGAGCGCATCGCGGGCGTCGAGGTCCTCGGCGAGCGCCCGCCCCTCCTCGACGCTCAGCATGGCCGCCCCAGCCAGCGGAGCGCGTTCTCGCCCAGCAGGCGCTCGTGGGTCGCCGCCAGCTCCGGAACCGAGCGGATCAGCGCGCCGGGCTCGCTCTCCCCGAGCGGGAAGGGGTAATCGCTGCCGAGCATCACCCGATCCTCCCCGAACAGCTTCACGATGAGCCGGAGCATGTCCGGATCGTGTACCAGGCTGTCCACCCAGAAGCGCCCCAGGTACGCGCGGGGCGGGACGGGGCTGTCGACCGCCACGAGGTCGGGCCGGGACTCGAACCCGTGCTGGATGCGCCCCAGCGTGCCGGGGAAGGCGCCGCCACCGTGGGCGAACCCGATCCGCAGCGCGGGCAACCGCTCCAGCACCCCGCCGAAGATGACCGAGCAGATGGCGAGCGAGACCTCGGCCGGCATCCCCACCAGCCACGGAAGCCAGTACCGCTGCATCCGAGCCTCGCCCATCATGTCCCAGGGGTGCACGAAGACCGCGGCGCCCAGCTCGGAGGCGGCGGCGAACACCTCGAAGAGCGCGGGGTCGCTGAGGTTCCAGTCGTTGACGTGGCTGCCGATCTGCACGCCGGAGAGCCCGAGCGTCTTCACGCAGCGCTCCAGCTCACGCACCGCCAGCGCCGGGGCCTGCATCGGCAGGGTGCCGAGGCCGAGGAAGCGCTGCGGCGCACCGGCCACCACCGAGGCCAGGTGGTCATTGAGGAACCGCGCGACCTCCGCTCCGTCCTCCGGCTTCGCCCAGTAGGAGAACATCACCGGCACCGTGGACAGGACCTGCACGTCCACGCCGGCGCGGTCACACTCGGCGATCCGCGCCGCCGGCGACCAGAGGTTCTCCTCCACCTCGCGGAACGGCTGTCCGTCGTCCCTCAGCATCCGGGCGCGGCACGGGCCGAGGTGCTCGAGGTGGACGAAGCCGCCGTAGCCGAACCGCTCCTTCCAGCGCGGCAGCTCGGGGGGTAAGAGATGCGTGTGAACGTCGACGACGGGCACTCGTGATTTCCGCCCTCAGGCGCGGGTCGCGCGCGTCCCGCACTTCTTGCATGTGGTGTTCTTCTCGTCCCCGTAGAAGTGCTCGAACACCGGGGGCAGCTGCTTGACGATGTCGGTCAGGTGGATGGACTCGCGGTACAGCTCGTTCCCGCACTTCTCGCAGACCCAGAGGAACGAGTCCTTTTCCTGCGGCAGGCGCCGCCGCTCGAGCACCAGGCCGATGGTGTTCGGCGGCCGCTGCGGCGAATGCGGCACGTTCGGCGGAAGGAGGAAGATCTCCCCCTCGCGGATGGGAACCACCTCTCGCTTGCCGTCCACCAGGACGTGGAGCGTGATGTCGCCCTCCAGCTGGTAGAAGAACTCCTCGCCCTCGTTGACGTGGAAGTCGCGCCGGGCATTCGGGCCTCCGACGACCGTCACGATGAACTCGCGGTCGGCCCAGATCTGCTGGTTGCCCACCGGCGGCTTGAGCAGATGGCGGTGCTCGTCGATCCACTTCTTGAAGTTGAGCGCTTGTAGCGGGGGCATGGTCACTCCGGCATCGTGGCGATGCACTTCAGCTCGATGGCGATCGGCGTGGGGAGCCGCGTCACCTCCACCGTGGTCCGGCACGGCTGGGCGTCCTTGAAGTACTCCGCCCAGAGCCGGTTGTAGACGGCGAAGTCGTTCTCCATGTCGGTGAGGAACACCGTCACGTCCACCAGCCGGTTCCACGTCGTGCCGGCGTCCTCGAGGATGGCGCGGACGTTGTCGAAGACGCTCTTGCACTGGATGGCGATGTCGTGGTCGGTGACGTTCCCCTGCGCGTCCAGGGTCACCCCGGGGATGTCGTGGCTGCCGCGCACCCGCGGGCCGATTCCGGAGAGAAAGAGGAGATTCCCCACCCGCCGGGCGTGAGGGAAGGCGCCCACCGGGGGCGCGGCGCGCTGCGAGGTCACTCGGTCCGCCATGGGCCTTCAACCTCCTTGCAGATGGATGCAGACGTTCTGGGGCTCGGTGAAGAAGCGGAGCGCTTCCTGGCCTCCCTCGCGCCCCACGCCCGAGTCCTTCATTCCCCCGAAAGGGGTACGCAGATCGCGGAGCATCCAGGTGTTCACCCAGACGATGCCGCTCTGCAGCGTGGCGGCGAAGCGGTGGGCGCGGACCAGGTCCCGGGTCCACACCGAGGCGGCCAGACCGTAGCGGACCTCGTTGGCCCCCCGCAGGACCTCCTCCTCGGAGTCGAAGGGGATGAGCGAGGCCACCGGGCCGAAGATCTCCTCCTGGTTGGTGCGGCACTCCGGCCCGAGGCCCTCCACCAGCGTCGGCTCGACGAACCACCCGTTCTGGCAGCGTCCGCTCACGCGGGCCTGCCGGCCGCCGGTGAGGAACCGCCCACCCTCCTCGCGGGCCAGCGCGAGGTAGCTCAGGACCTTGTCCAGGTGGGCCCGGCTCACCAGCGCGCCCTGATCGGTCTCGGGGAGGAGCGGGTCTCCGAGCTTCAGCGCCCGCGTCCGCTCCACCAGCGCATCGCGCACCCGGGGATAGACGCTCCGCTCCACGAAGATGCGCGGGCCGCAGAGGCAGATCTGCCCCTGGTTGGCGAAGCTCGAGCGCACGGTGGTGGCCACCGCGGCGTCGACGTCCGCGTCGGCGAAGATGACCACCGGGTTCTTCCCACCCATCTCCAGCGAGAGCTTCTTGAACAGCGGCCCGGCGGTGCGGGCGATCTCCGCGCCGGTGCGGGTGCTCCCGGTGAAGGAGATGGCCTTCACCTCGGGATGCCGGGAGAGCGCATCGCCCACCTTCGGCCCGAGCCCGTGGACGATGTTGAGCACCCCCGGCGGCAGACCCGCCTCGAGCGCGATCCGGCCCAGCCAGTGCGCGGTGACCGGCGTCACCTCCGAGGGCTTGGCCACCACCGTGTTGCCCACCGCCAGCGCGGGCGCCACCTTCCAGGTGAGGAGATAGAGCGGGAGGTTCCAGGGCGAGATCGTGCCCACCACCCCGAGCGGATGGCGCAGTGTGTAGTTCAGCGCGTGCCCGTCCATGGGATGGCACTCGCTGGAGAACTGGGTGGCGGCATCGGCGAAGAACTCGAAGTTCAGGATGGCCCGGGGGATGTCCACCTCGGTCGCCACCGAGAGTGGTTTCCCGCTGTCCACCGACTCGGCCCGGGCCAGCTCCGGAAGGGCCTGGCGCAGCCCGTCCGCCACCTTGCGAAGCAGGCGGCTCCGGACGGGGGCAGGGGTCGTGCTCCAGGCGGAAAAGGCGCGGCGGGCGGCCTCCACCGCGTCCGCGACGTCGGCGGCGTCGGAATCCGGCAGCGTGCCCAGCGGATCGCCGGTGGCGGGCTCCCAGTTGGGGAGTGTCGCTCCGGAGCGTGCCGGAACCTCGCGACCGTCGATGACGTTGAGGACGCCGTCCATCAAGCCTCCTGAGTCTCCTAGTATGCGCCACGCGGGGCCGCGCCGGGGTGCGGGCGGCGGGTGGAGGAACGTGCGATGGACATCGAGCGCCTGGCGGGTCACCTGGACGACGCGCGGCGGCACGGCCGGGAAGTGGAGCGGCTGACGCTCGAGGCGCCGGACCTCGACCTCCCCCAGGCCTACCGGGTGATGGACGCCGGCATCGCTCTGCGGGTGGCCCGGGGCGAGCGGGTCATCGGCTTGAAGATGGGCCTCACCTCGGAAGCGAAGCGCCGCCAGATGTCGCTCGATGCGCCCATCTACGGGGTTCTCACCGACGCCATGGAGGTCCGGGGAACGTTCCGTCTCCGGGGCACGCTCCATCCGAAGATCGAGCCGGAGATCGCCTTCCGCTTCGCCCGTAGGCTTCGGGGCGCGCCGGACCGGGCGGGGGTGCTCGCCGCCTGCACCGGCGTGGGTCCGGCGCTGGAGATCCTCGACTCGCGGTACCGTGACTTCAAGTACTTCAGCCTCCCGGACGTGGTGGCGGACAACGCTTCCTCCTCTCACGTGGTGCTCCCCGAGCGGTGGGTGGAGGTGGAGGGAGGGGACCTCTCCTCGGTGGAGCTGGTGATGTCCATCGACGGGACGCCGCGGCAGCGCGCCACCGGGGCGGCCATCTCCGGGGACCCGGTGCTGTCCGTGGTCCAGCTGTGCGCGCTTCTCGCCACGCGGGGGCGCTCTCTGCCGGCGGGGAGCGTGGTGCTGGCCGGGGCGGCCACCGTCGCCGAGCAGCTCGTCGCCGGGATGGAGGTCAGGCTGGACGCGGGCTGGCTGGGAAGCACGTCCGTCCGGATCGAGCCATGACTCGCCGACGCCGCGCGCTGGCGGTGGCCTCGGCCACCATGGGAACCGCGCTGCTGGCCGGCGCGTTCGTGCTCATGGTGCGCGCCGAGGCGTCCACCTGGGCCCTGCTCGCCTGGGGCGCGGTGGCCCTGGTCGCGGTGGCGGCGTTCCTCGCTCGCTTCCGGGCCGAGCGCCTCCCGGAGGCGCTGGTCCTCGCGGCGCTGGTCGCCCTCGGACAGACGCTCGCCCTGCACACGGTGCTGGTCCTGCTGCTCGGAGCGCACTTGCCGCCGCTGCCCACGGTGCTCCGGCACCTCCTCGCCTTCGGAGTGCTGGACGCCCTCACCCTGGTGATGGCCACCCTGGCGGGGCACTGGTTTCCGCAGCGGCCACCGAGCCGCTAGGAGTCGGAGATCCTGTGAGCGGCCTCTGCCGCGAGCAGGTCGTGCTCGAGCTGGCGCCGGCCGGTGACGTCACTGAAGAACACGCTCAGCCCGCGCGCGGAGGGGACCGCGGTCACCGAGTACCAGGTCCGGCCGCGAGGCTCGCGGTCCTCGACCACCCGGAGGTGCCCGTCGTCCAGGGCCTCCTCGAACGCCCGATGGAACACGGTGCCGCGCAGCTTGGGGAACACCTCCCAGAGCTCGCGGCCGACGACCTCGGCGCGGCTGCGCTCCAGCATCCGCTCGGCGGCCGGGTTCCAGTGGGTGATGCTCCACCGTCGGTCCAGCCCGCAGCAGCCCTCGGGGTTCGCGCGGAGCCACCGCTCCAGGTCGGCGCGGGCGGCGAGCGCGGTGGTCTCGATCTCGACCAGGCCGGTCACGTCGACGACGTAGGAGAGGACGGCCGGCCGGCGTCCGGGACGGCCCCCGAGGGCGACGCGGGTCCACTCGCAGTGGCGCACCTCTCCCGAGCGCGTCCGCACGCGGTTCCGATGGACGAGGTGACGGTCGTGACCGGACCTCAGGCGGTCCACCACCGCGTCGACGAAGGCGATGTCCGCCTCGTGCACCAGCTCGAGCGCGTCGATGTTGCTGCCGAGAACCTCCCCGGGGCTCCAGCCGAACATCCGCTCGGCGGCGCCGGCCCACATCCGGACTGTCCCGTCCTGGTCAGTTTCGAGGATGGCCACGGGCAGCGCGCTCAGGTGCTCGAGCACCGGGCTGCTCTCGGGGACCGACGGCCTCAGCGGTTGCGGCGCCATGTCACGGCTCGCGCCGGATGATGCGTGGAGCGGCTGACTCCGAGGTGCGGAGTGTTGTGCGGCGTGTTCCCGCCCTCTCCGGTGTAAAACATCTGCCACTTTTTCGGGTCTGTACTCGCTCTGCAAAACTTCAGCGCCAACGGACGGCCGGGTCAGGCGGCCTCCCCCATTGTCGGAGCGATCCCCGTCCCGTCAGCCACTTCCGCGCATTGACGCGCTCGGCCGCGCCATGACTGACGAGGTGCCCATGACTGACGAGGTGCCTGACACCTCCAAACGGACACCTCCAAACGAGGTGCTCCAAACGAGGTGCCAGGCGGACCCCTCGTTTATGCAATTCAGTTGTACGTCGCGCTGAATAGGAAGCCGCCGCCGAATGTGGTCCAGCTGGAGGTTCCGCTGCCGTGGTCGTGGTTGGCGGCGAAGAAGCCCTCGACGGCGACCCCCAGCCCCCAGTGCGCACTGACCCACCATTCCTTGCCGACCGCGAGCTTGCCGCCGAACCCCGTCTTGGTTCGCTCGACGAAACCCATGCCGTTGTCGAGCGTGAGCGCGGTGAACGACGGGCTCAGCGAAACGAAGACGTTGGCCGGCATGAAGTAGTGGGTCACGTTCAGCCCCACTCCAGCGACCGCGGTTGCTCCCCAGGTCGAGCCGGCCGGCGACGGCCCGGCTGCGGCCCAGAGATCGCCGGCGATGATCCAGTCCTCGGCCACCGCGCCGCCGATGACGATCGAGAGCGGCAGCGCAGCCCCCGAGAGGCTGGGCCCGCCCTGCGACGCGGACGTGCCGAGGTAGCCCACGCCGATGTCGAGGTGCAGATAGAATCCGAGATGCCGCTGCGCCGTGGGTCCGGGGCGGCGGTCACTCCGTTCTCCTGGCCGAATGCGACGACGGGAGCCGTGAGCCACCACAGGAGCAGTGCTCTCTTCATTCGAGGCCCTCCCCGTGGCGCCGACTACCACCGGGTGCCCTGCGCCGGCGGGGAACCGGGCTCTGGCCATCAGCAGGGCTTCAGTCGCCCCGCAGAGACTGCCCCGCGGATGCACCGGGCCGTGAGCGACCGCGGCCCCTCGGCCTCGGGCTCGCCTAGAGGCCCGAGCAGGAGAAGACCAGGCCCGCCCCGAGCGTGCGCAGCGTCTGTCCCCCGTCTCGATTGACGGACAGGAACAGCTCTCCGGCGAGCCCGAGGCGCACCCAGGAGCTGACGGGCCACTCCTTCCCCAGGAGGACCTTGAGGCCGAACCCGATGTCCGAGCTGCCGTACTCGACGTAGTCGCCCGCGTCCGTGATGGCCAGGCGCGTCCCCGACACCACGACGGAAGCGAAGACGCCGGCCGGGACGACGTACCGGGTGACGTTCAGCCCCAGCGCCTGGAGCTCCAGCGAGGTGTCCGGCCCGAGGCCGCTCGCCGAGAGTGACCTCCAGTTCCAGTACTCGAGCGCCAGGGCCCAGTCGTCGTTCGGAGCCCATCCGACCGCCAGGCCCACCCCCAGCGCGGCGCCCTGGGTCGCGAAGCTGGAGCCACCTTTCGAGCCGGTGGTCCGCAAGTACGCTGCTCCCACGTCGATGTGGAAGAACAGTCCAAGGTGCTGGTGCTGCTCGGGCGTGACTCCCGCTGTCGTGACGGCCCGACCCGGTTGACCCGTTGCCGGAGGCCCGACGGCGGCGGGCGCCTCTGAGGACGAGGGCTCGGCGACCGGGGGCGCGATGGGTGCCGGCGGTGCAGAGGCCGGAGGCTCGACCACCGGAGGGGTGTCGCGAGCGGGCGGCGGTGCCGGGACCTCGACGGGCTCGGATCCGGCGGCGGGTGCACCGGAGGTTCCAGGCACCGGCGACGCTGACCCGGCCTCCTGCGCCGCCACGGGGCCGACCAGGAGGCAAAGCACCAGGGATGCCGTCCTCATCCGAGCTCCTCGGGTCCTGCACCTCACCGGCCCGTCTCCTGGAGCGAGCGCGTCAACCCGCCGGCTCGCCTCTCGCCTCCCCGACGCTCCCAGAGTACCGGGCGCGCCCGGCGGACTCCACGTCCGGCGAGCCTCCGGTCGGTCAGCGAGCCGCGCTCTCCCTCCGGCGTCTTCCCGGGCCCGGGGACGCACAGCGGGCTACCGAGGTGGTGCACACTGGTCAGAAGGCCCGGAGGTACTGCACCGGGATGCGCCGTGCCTCGGGGTGGCCGAGCTCCTCGGCCGCATGGAGCGCCCAGTACGGGTCCCGGAGCATCGCCCGGGCCAGCATCACCAGGTCCGCGTCCCCGTCGCGCAGGATGGCCTCGGCCTGGGCGGGCGTGCTGATCAGACCCACCGCGGCGGTGGAAACGCCCGCCTCGGCGCGGATCCGACGCGCGAACGGCACCTGGTACCCCGGAACCGCGTCGATGCGCGCGTAGGGGACGAGTGCGCCCGAGCTGCAGTCCACGAGGTCAACGCCCTCGGCGGCGAGCCGTCGCGCCAGCTCCACGCTCTCCTCCAGGGTCCAGCCGCCCTCGACCCAGTCGGTGCAGGACAGCCGGGCAAGGAGCGGGAGCCGGTCCGGCCACTCGGCGCGCACCGCCCGGGTGATCTCCAGCGCGAGCCGGATCCGCTGCTCGAATCCGCCGCCGTACGCATCCTGACGCCGGTTGGACAGCGGGGACAGGAACTCGTGCACCAGGTAGCCGTGGGCGAAGTGCAGCTCGATCACCCGGAACCCCGCGGCCACCGAGCGTCGCGTTGCCGCGGCGAACGCGCGGACGACCTCGGCCACCTCGTCGAGCGCCATCGCGCGCGGGGTCAGCGTGCGCTCGGAGAAGGGAATCGCGCTCGGGGCGATGGGCTCCCAGCCACCGGCTGCCGGAGGCACGCCCGCGCCGCCCTCCCATGGAACCGCGGTGCTCGCCTTCCGCCCGGCGTGGGCCAGCTGAACACCCGAAACCGCGCCCCGGGCCTCGAGGAAGCGCACGATGCGGGACAGGAACTCCACGTGCGCGTCCTTCCACAGCCCGAGGTCGCGCGCGGAGATGCGCCCGCGCGCCTCGACCGCGGTTGCCTCGGTGAGGACCAGCCCGGCACCACCGACGGCGCGGGAGCCGAGATGCACCAGGTGCCAGTCGTTGGCGAAGCCGTCGTCGGAGCTGTACTCGCACATGGGCGAGACCGCGACGCGGTTGGAGATGGTGACGGAGCGCAGCGCGAGCGGTTCGAACAGGTGGGCCACGGCAGGCGGGTAATGCCCGCCCGGCGGTCAGGCCACGCGATCCGGTGCGGGACGGCCCGAGAGCACCGCGTCCACATTGTCCAGGGCGCGAAAGCCCATCGCCTCCCGCGTCTCGATGGTGGCGCTGCCCATGTGTGGCAAGAGGAAGGCGTTCTCCAGAGTGCGGTAGCCGGGGTGGATCGCCGGCTCGCCCTGGAACACGTCGAGTCCAGCGGCCCCCACCTGCCCCGAGCGCAAGGCGGCGATGAGCGCCTCGTCGTCCACCAGATCGCCGCGGGCGCTGTTCACGACGATCGCTCCCTGAGGGAGCAGCGCCAGACGCTGCGCGTTCAGGAGATGCCGCGTCTCGGGCGTCGACGGCGCGTGGAGCGAGAGCAGCTCGGAGAGCGGCAGCAGCTCCTCGACGGTGGCGTGAAAGATGGCTCCCTCCTCCTTCTCGGGCGGGAGCCGCCGCTGGTCGGTGTAGTGGATCTCCACCCCGAACCCGCGCGCGCGCCGGGCCATGGCCTGCCCGATCCGTCCCATGCCCACGATGCCGAGACGTTTGCCGCTCATCTGGCGGCCCATGAGCTGGGTCGGCCCCCAGCCGGTCCATCGACCCGCGCGGAGCATCTCCTGTCCCTCGTACGCGCGCCGCGCCGCCCCGAGGAGCAGGAGCAGCGCGATCTCCGCCGTGGCGTCGGTCAGCACCTCGGGGGTGTTGGTCACCACCACTCCCCGGGACTTCGCTGCCGCGAGGTCGAGATGGTCCGTGCCCACTCCGAAGCTGGCCACGATCCGCACCCGCGCCGGGAGCCGGAGGAAGACTCCGGCATTCAGCTTGTCCGCCACGGTGCAGACCACGGCGTCCACCTCGTCGCTGCGGGAGATCAGCTCGTCGGCGGACAGCGGGCGGTCCTCGGGATTGGCGATCAGCCGGTAGTCGCGTGAGGCGCGGCGCTCGACCGCGTCCGGCAACCGGCGGGTGAAGAGGACCGCGTGCTCAGGCATTCACGTTCACGACCACCCGCCCGCGCACCTGTCCGTCGACGATGCGCGGGGCGAACTCGACCAGCCGGGACATCGGGACCTCTTCCGTCACGGCGTCGAGATGGAGCTTCCCCAGGTGCTGCACCAGGAGCTTCCAGGCGCGCGTGCGCTCTTCCATGGGCGTCATGTCCGAGTCGCATCCGAGCAACGCCACGTTGCGGAGGATGAAGGGGAACACGGTGCCCGGAAAGTCGGAGCTACCGGCGAGCCCGCACGCGGCGACCGCGCCCCGGTAGGCGGTCTGGCTGCAGAGGGTGACCAGCGTCTGTCCGCCGACCGTGTCGACGCCCCCGCCCCAGCGCTCGGAAGCAAGCGGTGGTCCCTTCTGGGAAAGCACGTCGCGGCCGATGATGTCCGCGGCGCCGAGCGTCTTGAGATAAGCCGCCTCGGAGGTCCGGCCGGTCGAGGCGACCACCTTCTTGCCCAGCGCAGCGAGGAGGGCGACTGCGATCGATCCCACGCCGCCGGCCGCCCCGGTCACCACCAGCTCGCGGTCGGTCCGGAGCGTGCCGTGGTCCTGGAGCGCGAGCACGCACAGCGCCGCGGTGAAGCCCGCGGTCCCGATGGCCATCGCGCTCCGGGCGTCGAGCCCCTCGGGGATGGCCAGGACCATCGACTCCTTCACCCGCGCGCGCTGCGAGAAGCCGCCCCACCAGCTGACGCCCAGGCCGTAGCCGGTCACCAGCACCGCGTCGCCGGGGCGAAATCTGGGGCTCGAGCTCGAGCGCACCCGACCCGCGAGGTCGATGCCGGGAATCATCGGCCACTTGCGGATGACCTTCCCCCGCCCGGTGAGCGCCAGCCCGTCCTTGTAGTTGAGGGAGCTGTAGGCGACGTCGATGATGACCTCGCCCGGCGGCAGCGCGGTCTCCTCGAGCGAGGTGGACTTGACCACCGTGCGCCCGTCTGGCTGCTCGGCGACCAGGGCCGTGAAAGTGTCTGCCATGGCGCGGGCACGATGGCGCCGGGCGGGACGAAACTCCAGTCGGCCTCCGGAAAATGTTGCTCCCTCAGGCTCCTCGGCGGGGTGGCCTCCCCTCGTGGGGACGGCCCTGGAGGGGCTGGCCCGCCGTTCGCAAGGGAAGGTGGCTCAGGGCGGCGTGGGGGTCGTGGGGCGTGGCGGAGCGTGGGCGGTTTCCTGCAGACGGTTGCTGACCTCTCTTGGTCGGCGAGTAGGCACCGCCCACGCTTCCGCTCACGCGATCGGCGGTCCGCTCACGCGGCTTTGGGCGCGCCGCTCCGCTCGGCAACGACCCAGTCCAGGTCGGAGTCGAGCTCCGGGAAGGTGACCGGCTTGCCGTCGAACGTCTCGCGCCGGCCCGGATACACGAATGTCCGCCAGCCGTAGGCGAGCAGCGTGGGTTGCTCGAGCGCCGGATGCAGCCCGGGACGGATGCGCCGTGCATGGGCCTCGGGCAGCAGGCTCCAGTGAAGTCCGGGCTCCTCGTGATGCATGCCGTGGTAGCCGTTGTTCAGCGCGACGAAGTTCAGGAACCGGCTGGTGAAGTTGCGCGAGTGGTTGACCGGATGGTCCGGGTCGCAGCCGTCGTGCCAGAAGAAGTTGATGCCGACGATCCCCAGGTTGGCCAGGAGCTGGGGCACGACGACGAGGCAAAGCGCCTTTCGCCAGTCCAGGGCGAGGAGGCCGAACTTCACCGCCCAGACGACCACGACCTCGAGCCGCAGCTGTCGCCGCCACGCCTCGCCTCCCTTGAGCTTCCCGTAACGCGCGTTGCCGCGGAGGATGCCCGGGGTGACGGCGAACGGGAACGCGAGGAGGTTGAGCAGGTTCCACCGGAAGCGCACCTTGGAGGTACGCATCACGTCCTCGCGCGCCTGGAGAAAGCGGTGGTGCGAGAGGTTGTGGCCGGGGATGTACTCGCTGATCGGAAAGCCGTACGAGAGGCTCACCCAGACCTGGAAAGCGGCGTTCATCCAGCGGCGGTGAAAGACCGGAGCGTGGACCGTGTTGTGGGCCACCACCGCGCAGAGCCAGCTCGAATACCCGAGCAACGGGATGGCGAGCAGCTGCAGGGGGCCCTCGGGCAGGAGCACCCAGGCGCTCGCGACGAGCGCCGCGTACGCGAGCAGGATGCCGAGGGCCCGACGATCGGCCGAAAAGCGCAGTAGGGCGCCCGGCCGGGCCGGGACCGTCAACGACGACTCCACAGGCCAAGCAAATCAGGGCCTGACCGGGGGTGTCCAACACTTTACGAATGCCTGCTTGCCCCGACCGCTGAACAAGCCGAAACCCGCGCGACCCGCCGGGACGGGAGCTGTCCGGAGGTGAGGTGTCCGGAGGCGAGGTGTCGGAGGCGAGGTGTCAGACACCTCGAACGCCGCTGTCAGACGCCTCGAACGGGCCGGGGACGAGGTGTCCGGGGACGAGGTGTCGGGGACGAGGTGTCAGACACCTCGAACGCCTCGAACCGGCCCGGAAGGCTGTCCGGGTCCCCGCTTGGAGCGAGCTCGCCGAGCCGAGGTGACCTGACGAGGCGTCCCTGCGCCGGTGTCAATCACCTTCGACGGGCACCTTCGACGGCCGGCACCCTCAGGGCCGGTCATACGTGAGCAAGGACACGACCCGGTCCGAGCCGAGCCGCTCGGCGCCCCCGAGGTAGGCGAGCTCGACCAGGAATACGAACCCGGCCACGGTGCCGCCCGCCCGGCGGATCAGCTTCTCGGTGGCCAGCGCAGTGCCTCCGGTGGCCAGGAGGTCGTCGACCACCAGCACCTTGGCGTTCCGCACCAGGGCATCGACGTGGAGCTCCAGGGCATCGTCGCCGTACTCCAGCCCGTACGCCTCCCGGAGGGACTTGCGGGGGAGCTTTCCCGGCTTCCGCACCGGCACGAAGCCACGACGCAGCGTGGCAGCCAGAGCGCCCCCGAGGATGAAACCCCGGGCCTCGATGCCCACCACCTCGGTGACGTCCAGGGTCGCCACCCGGGCGGCGAGCGCTGAGACGACCCCGTGGAAGAGCAGCGGGTCGGCGAGCACCGGCGTCAGGTCCTTGAACACGATGCCCGGCCTGGGGAAATCCGGGACGTCGCGGACGCGGGCGCGGACGGCCTCGAGCAGGGGAGGGGTCATGGGCTGCCGGGCAGCATATGCCGGGCCCAGGGGTGCTATAGGGCCGGGCTTCATGACCGAACAGGCCTCCATGCGCGGGCGCCCCACGCTCGTCAAGGAACCCCTGCCGCTGGACAGCAAGCTCCTCGTCCGCATGCACGAGCTGATGGTCGAGGCCCGCGTCCTCGAGGAACGCCTCATCCAGATGTACCGGCAGGGCCACGGGTATTTCTGGATCGGCGGACCTGGGGAGGAGGCGTTCAACGTCCCCCTCGGGCTCCTGATGAAGAAGGGCCAGGGGCTCGACTTCGACTACCTGCACGGCCATTACCGCCAGAGCGGGACGGTGCTCGCCCTGGGCGAGGACCCCATCGGGGCGCTCCGGCAGATGAAGAGCACCGCCACCGACCCGTACTCGGGCGGGAGGAACTTCGCCAGCCACTTCAGCAAGCGGGAGTGGAACATCGTCCCCATCTCCAGCCCCATCGAGGTGCAGTACGCGATGGCCCCGGGGACCGCGCTGGCCCAGCGGCGCCACGGCGGGGAGGGAATCACCATCGTCACCGGAGGGGACGCGGGCACGGCCGAGGGTGACTTCGCCACCTGCCTGGTATGGAGCAGCCGCCCCGGAAGCGAGCTGCCCATCCTCATCGTCGTCACCCACAACCAGTGGGGCATCTCCACCGCCGCCTGCACCCAGCAGGGCTGCAAGATCATCGCCGACCGCGGGAAGGCCTTCGGCATCCAGACCCGCACCATCGACGGCAACGACCCCATCGCCAGCTACCTCGAGCTGCAGAAGGCGATGGGCTACGTGCGGAAGGAGCGCAAGCCGTTCCTGCTCGAGGCGAACGTGTCGCGGCTCTATGGCCACTCCAGCGCCTCGGGCGCGAACTTCGTCACCGCGGAGCAGGACTGCATCGTGGAGTTCGAGAAGAAGCTCGAGGCCCATGGCGTCCTGACCCGGGCGGAGATGGATCAGGTGCGCGCCCGCTGGAGCGAGGAGATCGCCGCCAAGGCGCGCCAGGTTCGCGACGAGCCCCTGCCCGAGGCGTCCACCATCTGGAAGCACATCTACGCGGAGGATCGCTGATGGCGAGCATGGCCCAGGCGATCCGGCTGGCCCTGCACTACGCGGAGGATCACCTCGGGGTGACCGACGTGTTAGGCGAGGACGTCGGGCTGCCCCTCGGCGGCGTCTTCACCGCGACCCAGGGGCTGAAGACCGCGTGGAACAGCCCGCTCGACGAGCGGGGCATCATCGGCTGCGCGATCGGGCTGGCGCTCGCCGGGCAGCGGCCGGTCGCGGAGATCCAGTTCTGCGACTACATCTACAACACCATCGACCTGCTCAAGCTGGCGGGAAATACGTGCTGGGCGAGCAACGGCGACTGGAACGTGCCGATGGTGGTGCGGACCCCGGTGGGCTCGGGGATCCGCGGGAGCATCTACCACTCGCACAGCTTCGACGCGACGATGACCCACATTCCGGGGTGGAAGATCGTGATGCCCTCCACCCCGCTCGACGCGTACGGCCTGCTGCTCTCGGCCTGCCAGGACCGGAACCCGGTGATGGTGCTCGAGCCGAAGGCGCTGCTCCGGATGAAGGGCGAGGAGCTCATCCCCGGCGAGCCGGGCGACGACCGCGTGCTGTCGAAGATGATCGACGCGCCTCTCGGCGACCGCATGCAGTGGAAGCCGCAGTGGCCCGACGTGCAGGCGTACACGGTGCCCATCGGCCAGGGGAAGCTGGTGCGTCCCGGGACCGACCTCACCGTCGTGAGCTACGGCCGCACGCTTCCGCTATCGGTCAAGGCAGCGCAGGCCCTCGAGTCCGAGGGCATCTCGGCGGAGGTCATCGACCTCCGATCGCTCTGGCCATACGACTGGGAGATGATCCGCGAGTCGGTGAAGAAGACCGGCCGGGCGCTCTACGTGAACGAGGACACCGAGGTGACCAACTTCGGCGAGCACCTCGTCCGCCGGACGGTGGAAGAGCTGTTCTACGAGCTGCTCGCTCCGCCGCGGCTCCTTGCCGGGAAGTTCCTCCCCGGCATCGGCCTGGCCGACCCGCTGGAGATGGCGAGCGTGCCTCAGCTGCCCGACGTCACCGAGGCGATGCGGGCGCTGGCACGCGAGCAACCCTGAGAGAAGAGAGCGGGCTCACTTCGTCGAGTGGAGCCCGATCATGTTCCCCTCGGTGTCGTAGACCAGGGAGATGAAGCCGTACTCGCCGATGGACATCTTCGGCTTCTCCACTCGGCCGCCGAGCTTCTTCACCCGACCTTCCTGGACCGCGCAGTCCTCGCAGGTGAAGTAGACCAGGACGCTATTCTTGCCCGAGGGGAAGCCCTCGTACTTGCACAGCGCGCCTCCGGAGCCTTTCCCTTCTCGCTCCATCGGGAACATCCAGTACTCGAGCTTGGGGTCGGGCATCCGTTCGAGCTTGAACCCGAAGACTCCCTCGTAGAACGCCTTCGCCCGCGTCATGTCCTGCACGTAGATCTCGAACCAACCCACTGGATTGCTCATGTCGTCCTCCTGGCTGCTCTCCTCGAGTGTCCGTCCGCTCAGCCTTGGCTGAGCAGGGCCCGGATGGCTTCCGGGACCCGGACCTTCTCCTGCGTGGCGTAGTTGATCATCACCACCACCGCTCGCCCGCGCGCCACAACCCGCTCGGGTGCGCCCGCCGTCCAGATCGCGTGCTCGAGGGTCAGGCTGGTGTTCCCTACCTTCTCGGGGCGGATGCCCACGGTGATCCGTGCCGGGTACTCCACCTGCTGGAGGTAATCATTCTCGATGCGGGCCAGGATGGGCCCGACGGGGTCCCCGGGGTGGGTGGACATCCCGAACTGCTCGAAGAAGCGGATGCGCGCGGTTTCCGCCCAGGCGATGTATCGGACGTTGTTGACGTGCCCCAGGGCATCCATTTCGCCCCAGGCCACGTCCAGGGTCACCTCGGTGGTCCATCCGGCCATCCGCACCTCCTCGGCGCTGCCGCACGCCCGTCACCCGGGCGACCCGGCGCCGGAGGGCTTCTGCCGCTCTCGTGGCCCGGGTGCAATCCCCCCCAGCAGGGAAGCCTCCGTTCCAAGGGAAGACCCACGGAGCGTCGCAGGGACGCCGCGCTTCCAGGCACACCGTTGCAGGGACACCACGCGCCCACACTCGATCGCAAGAAACGTTGCGCGGCCGCTTCCCCCACGACAGGATCGAACTCGCCCTGCGGGGCAAAAGGAGGTGATGCCTTGACCCAGCATAATCAAGGCGTCGCCTCTCTGGGCGCGGCGTAGAGCAAGCAGGGCCGCGCGCACGAGAGCGGCGCAAGGTTTCACACCCGCCCCCTGGTGGCTGGAGGCGCAGTGTCTGGCCACCGGGGAGGCGGGTTCTTTTTGCGTGCCGATGGCGCTCAGACCGCGACCGTCTTCCAGTGTCCCCGCCGGAAGACCGCTCCGCTGGCAACCGCGAGCAGGCTGAACGCGGCGAAGCAGGCGATGAATGCGCCGGTGGGCCCCATGCCGGCGTGCACCGAGAGCACCCACGCCAGCGGAAGCTCGAAGGCCCAGAAGCACAGCAAGTTGAGCCAGGTGGGAGCCCAGGTGGCCCCGGCGCCGTTCAACGACTGGGTGAAGGTCATGCCGTAGGCGTAGAAGGCGAACCCCGCGGAGATGATCCGCAGCCCGTGGGCGCCATGCGCGAGCACCACGGGATCGGTGGTGAAGATGCCCACGATCTGCGGCGCGAACGCGACGAAGACGAGGCCGATCGCTCCGAGGAAGACTGCGCTGACCCCCCCGGCCTTCCAGGCCGCGCGCTCGGCCCGGTCCGGCTTCTTCGCCCCGAGGTTCTGTCCGACCAGCGTGGCCGCGGCGTTCGCCAGACCGAAGGAGGGCAGGATGGCGAAGAGGACCAGCCGGATGGCGATCGTGTACCCGGCGACTGCCTCGCTCCCGAAGCGGGAGATGATCCACACCAGGACGATCCAGCTGGTCATCCCCACGACGGTCTGGAGCGTGCCGGCCCCCGAGAGACTCAGGACCGAGAGCATGGTCCGTGCCTCGAGCCGGACGTGCCGCCAGCGGACCGTCAGCCGTCCGTCGCCCCGGGTCAGCCGGTACAGCTGGTAGACCACGCCGGTGCTGCGACCGATGGAGGTGGCGATGGCTGCCCCGGCCACGCCCATCTTCGGGAACGGGCCGAGCCCGAACACCAGGCACGGCCCGAGCACGATGTTGATTCCGTTGGCCAGCCACAGGGCCCGCATGGCGGTGGCCGCGTCGCCTGCACCCCGGAAGATCGCGTTGATCAGGAAGAGCAGGCACACCGAGACGTTCGCCCCGAGGAGGACGCGGGTGAAGTGAACGCCGTGCTCGAGGACCCAGGGCGAGCCGCCCATGAGACGGAGAAGGGTGGGCGCGAACACGGCGCCGGCGACGGACAGGGGGATGCCGAAGAGCAAGCCCAGGAAGATGGCCTGGACGGCGGTTCGTGCCGCGGCCTCCTCGTCCTTCTCCCCCATTCGCCGGGCGACGAGTGACATGGCACCGATGGAGAGCCCGAAGGAGAGGGCGTAGACCATCGTCTCCATCGTCTCGGTCAGCCCGACGGTCGCCTGCGCGTCGGCGCCGAGCCGGCCGACGAAGAAGATGTCGGTGACCGCGAACACCGACTCCATGACCATCTCCAGCACCATGGGGACGGCGAGGACGAAGAGAGCCCGCCCGAGCGGGGCCTCGGTCAGGTCGCGGTGGCTGCCGCGCAGGGCTTCCCGGAGCTCGGACCAGAGCGAGCCGGTGGTGGCTGGCGTGGCGGTGCTGCTGGGTGCGGCGTCCATCGTGACTCCGGGTGATGCGTTGCCTTGCTGGGACCGCGAGCGGGAGGAGAACTCACCGGCTCGGCACGCGCGGGCAAGTGCGTGCTGCCGGGTGCATCCTCGGGAATGGCTACAGCGGGCTCAGGCGGCCATAGGCCCGGTTCTGGTACACCAGAGTGCGCTCGGTGTCACCCCGGTGGACGGCTGTGACCTCCGCCAGGACCAGCAGGTGATCTCCTCGATGCTGCCGCTCGACGATGCGGGCGCTGAACGCACCGGTGGTGCCAGCCAGCAGTGGTGTGCCGTGAGCGTCCAGGGTCCAGGGGAAGCGCTCCCAGGCGTCGCCCCGGTCGCGGTGATGCCGGGCGAAGGCGTGGCTGACCTCCGCCTGGCCTTCGGAGAGGAGGTTCACCGCCAGGAAGTCCGCGTCCTCGAGCAGGTCGTCCGCGCCGGAGTCCCGTCCCACGCCCAGCGCCAGCAGGGGCGGGTCGAGCGAGAGCATCATGAATGCCGTGGCGGTGAAGCCATCCACCTCCGGCGCCTCGGGAGTGATGGCGGAGGACCGCCGGCGCGCGGTCACCACCGTGACCGTGGCCGCCCAGGTGCGTGCCAGGGAGAGAAAGGCTTCCGTGTCCACAGACGAGAGCTTCTAAATCGTCCACGTGGTGCTTGACGAGCGGTCCGCGAAGCGCTCTTCCACCCACCATGCGGCTCGCGAGCTGGATACACCGGGGACGGGAAGGGTTCGGGCAGGTGGTGGAGGGTGGGGTGGTGGACGCGGTGCCCCGTCTGGATGGGCGTTACCCGACCTTGCGCTCGGCTCTGGCGGCGGGGGCGCTGGGCGAGGTGCGCCGGGCAACGGATGGCGCCTCGGCCGACCACGGGCTCGACGAGATCACCTGGCTTCCGCCCGTTCCCCATCCCGAGAAGATCCTCTGCGTGGGGGTGAACTACGTGGCCCACCGCGACGAGACCGGCCGGAGCGAGAGCGAGTTTCCGACCCTCTTCACCCGGTTCGCGAATACCCAGGTGGGGCACGATCAGCCGCTGGTGCGGCCGCGGGTCTCGACCGAGCTCGACTACGAGGCGGAGCTGGCGGTGATCATCGGAAAGCCCGCACGCCACGTGCGCCGGGAGGACGCGCTGTCATACGTGGCCGGCTACTCCTGTTACCAGGACGCGACCCTGCGGGATTGGCAGCGGCACACGACCCAGTTCACGCCGGGGAAGAACTTCATCGGCACCGGCGGGTTCGGGCCGTGGATGGTGACCGCTGAGGAGATTCCGGATCCCTCCCGACTGACGCTGGTGGGACGGCTGAACAAGACGGAGATGCAGCGGACGACGACGGACCTCCTCATCTTCGACATCCCCGTGCTGATCGCCTACATCACCACGTTCACCGAGCTCATCCCTGGCGACGTGATCTCCACCGGGACCCCGGGTGGCGTGGGGAGCAAGCGCCAGCCGCCGGTGTGGCTCAAGGCCGGGGACGTGTTCGAGGTGGAGATCTCGGGGATCGGCGTGCTGCGGAACACCGTGGTCGACGAGGGGCGGTGAGCCGGCGCCGCTTCCTCCGCCGTCCCTGGATTCAGGGCCGAGCCGAGCAGCACCCGGGTCTGGGTGGCCAGCGACCTGTCCCGGCTTACCCTGACGGGCCCCGTTGACCCCCCCTGTGGACTCGCAACCCCCGAGGGTGTCGGGACTTCTCGCGGGATCGGCGGTTGCAAACATCCGGGCATCGTGAACAGCCGGATCGTCCTCCTCGGGACCGAACAGGACTTCTTCCTCCAGCTCCTGGAGATGCTGGTGCCGGGTGGCGCCCGCGACCCGGCGCTCGAGGCCGAGGAGCGGGGTGAGACCGCTCCGCCCCCCGAGGCCGCACCCTTCGAGGTCTGGTTCGCCTACCGCGGGACCGACGGGCTGGACGAGATCCGCCGCCTGCGCCGGATCGGCGCCTACCCGGCCATCGCGATGATCGATCTCGCGGAAGACCCGGAGGACGCGCTGGAGATCGCCGGCCGCCTGCTGGTGGACGATCCGCGGCTCCAGGTGGTCCTGGTCTCTCCCAATGCCGACGAGGTCTGGGACGTCGCCGCCGAGGCGCTCGGCCATCGCGACCAGGTGGTGGTCCTCAAGCGTCCCTTCGACGGCGTCGAGGTCCGCGAGCTGGCCCACGTCCTGGTGCAGCGCTGGACCGAGATGGACCGCGTGCTGTCGCGCACCGCGCGGCTGGTGTCCGGCGAGACCGCCATCGTCAAGGCCGGCTCCAATCCGGCGCTCACCCCGTCCAGCGGGGTCGAGGTCCTCCGGGACGCGTTCCGGGCCATCCACGGCCTGGTGGCCGCGCTGAGCGCGCGCTGCGAGCTGCTCGAGCCCGAGGCCCGCGCCGAGGCGCTGCAGCGGGTGAGCGCCGTCTCCGAGGCGGTGGATCACCTCCGCCAGGTCGAGCACCTGGCCGAGCCGAAGCCGGTGACGGCGAAGCCCGACGAGGTCTAGGGCTCCGCCCGCCTCAGCGCGGCCAGATCTCCACCAGGGGTCGGACCTGCTGCGGCAGCTCGGGGTCGGGAACGCGCCCCCAGTCCTTTGCCAGGCTCGCCCGGAGCCGGTCGGCGAGCCCGCGGGAGAGCGACTCGCGCAATACCCCGAGCATGCGCGGGGGCGCGACCAGGACGAGGTGACGGAAGTGGTTGTCCGCCAGCCCTCGCTCCAGGGTCTGGACGAGAACGTGCACGAAGCGCTTCTCCTCGTGCTCGGCGCGCGGGTCCTCCCCGTGGCGCCAGACGTGCTCCGGCGAGCGGTGCTGCCCCTCGGGGGCCGGGGGCTTCACCGTGGAGCGCAGCCGGGGCACGAGCCCCGCGTCCTCGACCTCGAGCACCCGGGCATGGTGCCCATCCGCGACCAGCACCCAGGTCGCTCCCTGCCCCGTCGCCATGAGCCGTCACCTCCGGTAGGACGCGGTGACATCACCCCGGCGACGGACAGGTCAAGCGGCCTCGCTCAGAAGCGGACGCCAACGTAGCCCTGGACGGTGATGCCGTTGAACTTGAAAGCGTTGACCACCCCCTGAGGGTCGTTCGCCGTGGTAGAGCTGAACCCGGGGTCGAGCCAGAGGTACTTGAGCTCCGCGCCGAGCAGCAGCTGCCCCACGTAGAAGTCCACTCCCGCGCCGGCGATGGCCGCGAACCCGACCTTCGTCTCGCTCGACCCGAGGCCGCTGACCGAGCTGATCCCCACGCCGGCCCCGCCTTCGCCGTACGGAGCCATGAACCCGCCGATCGGCAGCCGGACGCGGGCGATCGCCAGGACCGGCCAGGTCTTGAAGTCCACGTCGTTGCTGCCGGTGGTCAGGTAGCCGGCGCTGAGCTGGAGCCCGAAGATGCCCCAGTAGGCGCCGATCGCCCCGTCGACCTCGTACTTCGTCGGCCACTTCTCGAACGTGTTGCCGATCGCGCTCAGTCCGTTGGTCTCGCTCGGGAAATACGGTCCGAACTTGATGGCGAAGTACGTGTTGTGCTCCTCGGTGGTGACGGTCTGCGCGGAGGCGACGGAGGGCGCGAGCAAGGCCGTGCCGACCGCCAACGCCGCGAGGACCGCTGCGACTGACTTCGAATTCATCGATGACCCCTTCAAGATGGTTCCGGCCGGGGCCTCGGCTTCGCGCAGGGCCCCCCGACTCGCAAGGGAAACCATCGTCCGCTGCAGCGGCAACTTGCGTCGTCACCGAATCGTCCTCTGGCCACGCTTCGGGTCGTCAGCGCGAACATTCGCGCTGGGTTGCTCCGCGAGCAGGTGCGTCCGCTGCACGGACAGGCTCGACGTCTCGTCGCGGTCCCAGCGTGCTTCCCGGGCGACCGACAGCAGGGGCTGCCGTGGACGACCGGATGCCGGTGGTGCTGCCGCTCGGGCTGTCCCCACGATGGCAGTCGGGCGAGCCCGCTCCGCCCGACCGCTGGGCGGACGTGCTCGCGGGGGTTGCACGTGGTCCGGGTCGTGCGGCAGGTCTCGACCGGCCCGGCGTCGACGGGGGCGGTCCGTCGTGCGTCGGCGACGGCGGTCCGATCCGACGCGGTCCCGGCAGCCGCTGCTCGTTAACACTCTCGGGCCCCATGGCCGACCCGCTCGCCCATTTCCAGCCCGCGGTCCGTGACTGGTTCCGGGCCTCCTTTGCGGGGCCGACGCCGGCCCAGGCGCTCGGCTGGCCGGTCATCGCGCGCGGCGATTCGGCGCTGCTGCTGGCGCCTACCGGCAGCGGGAAGACGCTCGCGGCGTTCCTGGCGTGCATCGACCGGCTGATGTTCGCCCCACCTCCGCCGCGCGAGCGTCGGTGCCGGCTGGTGTACGTGTCGCCGCTCAAGGCGCTGGCGGTGGACGTGGAGCGAAACTTGCGAGCGCCGATCCTCGGGGTGGCGAACGTCGCCGCCGGGCGGGGCGATGGGCACGTTCTGCCCACGGTCTCGGTGCGCACCGGTGACACCGCGGCGCGCGAGCGGGCTCGCTTCCAGCGGGAGCCGGCGGACATTCTCATCACCACCCCCGAGTCGCTCTACCTCCTCCTGACCTCCAACGCGCGCGAGGCGCTCCGAAGCGTGGAGACGGTCATCGTGGATGAGATCCACGCGCTCGTGCCCACGAAGCGGGGTGCGCACCTGGCGCTGTCGCTGGAACGGCTGGAGTACCTCGCCGGGCGGCGGCTC
>RPRB01000002.1 GCA_003818285.1 Myxococcaceae bacterium | reverse complement strand
CTCCCCCTCGCCCGCGTCGTCCGCATCATGGGGCAGGTGTTCGCGGCGCTCGACGAGGCCCACGTCAAGGGAGTCATCCACCGCGACCTCAAGCCCGAGAACGTGATGGTGATGGCTCGGCGGGGCGGCGAGTCGGACGTGGTGAAGGTGCTGGACTTCGGGATCGCCAAGATCGTCGACGGCAGCCCCGAGGGGGGGCCCTCGCTCACCCGGACCGGCTTCGTCTGCGGCACGCCCGAGTACATGAGCCCCGAGCAGGCCCGGGGCGCGCCGCTCGACGCTCGCAGCGACCTCTATTCGGTGGGGGTCCTGCTGTACCAGATGGTGACCCGGCAGCTCCCGTTCAGCTCGGATTCGGCGATGGGCTACGCCACGAAGCACCTCACCGAGGATCCGAAGCCGCCCAACACGCTCCGGCCGGGCTGCTGCAGCCGGGAGCTCGAGGCGCTCATCCTCTGGGCCCTGCGGAAGGAACCCGCCGATCGGCCGCAGACCGCGGTCGCCTTCCTGGACTCGCTCAATCTGCTCCCCGCTGCGGAAGCAGTGCACGCCCCGCGCACGGCGCGGGTTCCCATTCCGCTGGGGATGGTGGGCTCGAGCGAGGAAGCGCTGGGGAACGCCCCCACCGTGGCCAGCCGCCGGAGCGGGGCACAGCACGGCGGGCGCGGGCTGCAGCTCGGTCTCGGAGCCCTGGTGCTGGTCGCCGCCGCGGGAGCCGGGGTGCTCGCCTTCAAGCCGCTGACCGAGACGGCCGGGCGGACCGTGGCGGTGCCACCCCCGGCGACGACCATCGTCCCGCCGTGGGCGCGCGAGGTGCCGCCCGAGAAGCGCGATCCGGCGAAGGCCGCGTCGCTGGTCCAGGACGGGGACAACCTCTACCTCGCCGGGGATCGCGCCCTCGCGCGGAGCAAGTACCTCGACGCGTTCGAGGCGGAGCCGACCGCCGCGCTGGCGCTGAAGCTGGGAATGCTCGCCCGGTTGCGTGGGGCCGAGGGCGAGGCCGAGGCGCGCGGCTTCTTCGCCCGCGCACTGAAGGAGTCTCCGGGCTCGCCGGCCCGCTCGGTCATCCGGGAGTGGTACCCGGAGGTGGATCAGCCGCTGTCGACGCGGTAGTGCCGCTGGGCCGCCGGGTCGCGCCGTTCACGGCGGAGACGGCGGCTCAGGCTGCGAGCTCGACGGTGAGCGTCTGCTGCCCGATGCGAACGCGGTCCCCCTGCTTGAGCGGCCGTTCCTGCGAGGCGAGCCGCACGAAGGTGCCCAGCCCGCCCGAGAGGTCGCGGAGGACGGCGCCCTGCGGGGCGGGGCTGATCTCGCAGTGCCGCGCGGCGAGCTGGGGGTCGGGGGCGAAGACGAGGTCGGCGCCCGACGATCCGAGGGTGAGCGTGGGCTGGGCGGTCACCACGGCACGACCCGGCCGGAGCCCGATCAGGATCTCCTCCAGCCCCCAGAGGCCGCCTGCCTGGGGCACGGGCGCGCCGTACAAGCGGGCCTTCCCCGCCTCGGCCGCGCGCGGGAACAGGGGGCCCACGTAGCGGAGGACGTGCGGACCCACCGAGAAGAGCGCCCCGGGCACGAGCAGCTCATGGGTGGTGATGGCGACGTACACGCCCGAGGCGCTGTCCTCGTCCTTCACCGTGAGGTGGCCTTCCCGGATGCGGAAGGCCGCGTGGTGCGGTGAGACGAATGCGTCGTCGGCGAAGAGGATGGCTCCGCGCTGGCGTCCCACGCTGCACCCGTTCGCCATCAGCCGGAAACGCTGGCCCCGCGCCGGGCCGGCGGTCACGCTGAGGATGTACCGGCTGGGGACCGGGGCCGGTGCCGCGGGACGGGGCGCGGGACCCGCGCGGGGCACGCCCCCAGCCGGGGTGGGAGCGCCGCGCAGAGCGGCGCCGGAGGCCGGGGCCGATGGGGGGCGCGCGGCGGGGGGGACCGGAGGAGCAGGCGGGGAGACGGCCGGTGTGGAACCCGTCGGCCTCTTGGCAGGTGCCGGGGCCCTTCCCCAGGTCTTTCCGCAGGCTTCGCACCGCTGCGCTCCGGCCGCGCTGAGCACGTCGCAGGACGGGCAGACCACGCCGAGCTGACTCACCAGAAGGCGGGACATGGGGCGGGCGTCGGTCACTGTAGGGACGGGCTCGGCGCACGGTCAATGTTCAGCCCCGGCGGCCAGTTCCGGGGTCGGTGCGTTGAACACCCCCAATCCCACAGTTACGATTGTGCAGTATCAATGATTCGTCTCAACGACATCCTGACCCAGGTCAAGAGCTACCATCCCGACCCGGATCTGGACGTCATCAAGAAGGCCTACGTCTACTCGGCCAAGGTCCACCAGGGGCAGCTCCGGCACTCGGGCGAGCCCTACCTCGTCCACCCCCTGGAGGTCGCCGGCATCCTGGCAGATCTCAAGTTGGACGAGGCCAGCATCGTCACCGGCCTGCTTCACGACACCATCGAGGACACCCTGGCCACCCCCGAGGAGCTCACCGAGCTCTTCGGGCCCGAGGTCACCCAGCTGGTGGACGGGGTGACCAAGCTCTCCAAGTTCCAGGCGAGCGCCACGCTCAGCCAGGAGGAGAAGCAGGCCGAGAACTTCCGGAAGATGATCATCGCGATGGCGCAGGACATCCGCGTCATCCTGGTGAAGCTCGCCGACCGCACCCACAACATGCGGACGCTCGAGTACATGCGCGAGGACAAGCGCCAGCGCATCGCCCAGGAGACGCTGGACATCTACGCGCCGCTCGCCAACCGGCTGGGCATCAGCTGGATCAAGACCGAGCTGGAGGACCTGAGCTTCCGCTGGCTCAAGCCTGCGGACTACGCCGACCTCGCCGAGCGCGTCGGCAGGCGGAAGAAGGAGCGCGAGCAGTACATCGACGACGTGGTCAGTCTCATCGAGCGGAAACTCGCCGAGCGCGACCTCCAGGCCAAGGTCTCGGGGCGGTTCAAGCACCTCTACAGCATCTGGAAGAAGATGCGGGCCAACGGCATCGACTTCGAGCAGGTGCACGACATGATCGCCTTCCGGCTGATCATGCCCAGCATCCCCAGCTGCTACGAGGCGCTGGGGCTCATTCACCAGCTGTGGAAGCCGGTTCCGGGGCGGTTCAAGGACTTCATCGCCATCCCCAAACCGAACATGTACCAGTCGCTCCACACCACGGTCATCGGGCCGCTGGGGGAGCGGGTGGAAGTGCAGATCCGCACCGAGGAGATGCACCGCATCGCCGAGGAGGGCATCGCCGCTCACTGGGCCTACAAGGAAGGCAAGGCGCTGGTCAGCCGGGACGACGAGAAGTTCGCCTGGCTGCGGCAACTGATGGAGTGGCAGCAGGACCTCAAGGACCCCAAGGAGTTCCTGGAGACGGTGAAGGTGGACCTCTTCACCGACGAGGTCTTCGTCTTCACCCCCAAAGGCGACGTGAAGAGCCTGCCCCGGGGCGCGACCCCGGTGGACTTCGCCTACGCGATCCACTCCGACGTGGGCGGCCGGTGCGTGGGGGCGAAGGTGAACGGGAAGATCGTCCCCCTCCGCTACAAGCTGAAGAACGGGGACACGGTGGAGGTGCTCACCAGCCCCAGCGCGCACCCGAGCAAGGACTGGCTGACCTTCGTCAAGACCAGCCGGGCCCAGCAGCGCATCCGGAGCTTCATCAAGCAGCAGCAGCGGGAGAAGAGCCAGCAGCTCGGCCGCGAGCTCCTGGACAAGGAGTTCCGGCGGGTGGGGCTCAACCTGAACAAGCTCCTTCGCGGGGGAGAGCTGAAGCCCGTCGCCGCCGAGCTCGGCTACCGCATCGAGGACGACCTGATGGTCGCGGTGGGCTACGGCAAGGTCGTTCCCAACCAGCTCCTGTCCCGGCTGCTCCCGCCGGAGAAGCTCGCCGAGACCGAGAAGGAGAAGGCGAGGGCCGAGCCAGTCAATGGCCAGGCCGGGGCCGAGAGCGGGTCGTCGGCGAGCATGGCGAACAGCCTCGGCCGGGTGACCGAGCTGGCGAAGAAGCTGGTCGGTCGCCGGAGCCGCACCGGGGTGCTGATCGGCGGGGTGGACGACGTGCTGGTGCGCTTCGGCCGCTGCTGCAATCCGGTTCCCGGCGACCCGATCGTGGGCTTCATCACCCGCAACCAGGGGGTGACGGTGCACACCGTCGGCTGCGAGCGGGCGCTGGCCACGGATCCCGAGCGCAGGGTGGACGTGGCCTGGGACGTGCGCGGCGACTACAAGCGCGCGGTCACGCTCCGCGTGCTCACCGCCGACCGGCCGGGGTTGCTGGCCGACATGTCGAACATCTTCAGCAAGAAGGGCGTGAACATCAGTCAGGCCAACTGCCGGGTCACCGGCGACGACCGGGCGGTGAACACCTTCGAGGTCACGATCTCCGACCTGAAGCAGCTCACCGACGTGATGAGGACCATCGAGAACCTGAACGGGGTGTACTCGGTGGAGCGGGTCTGAGCGCCGGGCTGCGGACCCCACCGACACGCTGAGGGGCCTCGGTCCCCATCGCCTGGAGATAGCCCCGCGGACGCCGGAGTGCTTCGGCGCCGGCCGAACCGTCATCCCTGGATGGCGTCCGTCGTCTCGGTCAGGCCGCCGCCTCGACATCGGCCGAGCTCGAGGAGAGCTCGGGGTGGCGGGCGGCGAGGTCGGCACGCACGTCGGCGGGAAGGGCCACGAATGCCAGCCGGGCGGCGGCGATCCGCTGGCGGTCCTGGCCGTGTGGCTTGCGGGCGATCTCCAGCTCCCGCTCGACGTAGACGTGGATCATCGCCGGCCGGCCGGTGAGAATCATCACCTCGGCCAGACCCAGGTGGGGGTCTCCCGGCGCGGCGCCGCTCCAGTGCTCGGGAACCGAGCGGCGCACGTCGGCGGGCCGGACCGCGCCCAGGGCGAAGGCCCGTCCCAGCGCCTCGCCCAGCAGCCGCCGCTCGGTGGGGAGCAGCCGGCCCACCGCGTTCAGGAGCGTGCCGGCCAGCGGGCCGAAGGAGAACATCAGCTCGAAGAAGCGGGACCGGGTGAGCTCGTGGCTGTGCTCCTCGAGCCAGCGGACGATCTCCCGGGCGTCCTGGGTGCGCAGGGCGTCCTTGAGGACCTGGCGGGCCTGGGAGATGTCGAGGCGAGGATCTCGGGTATGGGTGACGGGCGGGAGCATGCGCGCACACCTGCGCTTGCAACGCGCTCGCCCGGCCGCCGAGGCGCGTCGTTCCGAGCGGGAACGGCCACTTGCGCGCCAGCGCGTCGCGGGGGGCCCGGGTCGACCGAAGGAGGCGGGTAGGGTGTCACCCCCGGGACGGGGGGCATTGCTCCGGGAAGCGCCCGCAGTTGCCGGGGCCGCGGCTCCGGGGTAGCAGGCGGCCCATGCACCGCTCCGTCATCGAGTCGTTGCAGGCTCCGAAGGCCATCGGCCCCTACTCCCAGGCGATCTCCGTCCCCGCCACCCGGATGGTGTTCCTCTCCGGGCAGATTCCCCTGGATCCGGCCACGGGGGAGCTGGTGCCCGGTGACGTCGGCGCGCAGACCGCCCAGGTGATGAAGAACCTCGGAGCGGTGCTCACCGCGGCCGGGGTGTCCTTCGATCACGTCGTCCGCTGCACCGTCTACCTGGTGGACCTCGCGGACTTCACCGTGGTCAACAAGGTCTACGGCCAGGCCTTCCGGAACGCCCCGCCGGCGAGGGCCACGGTGCAGGTCGCCGCCTTGCCGAAGGGCGCGCGGGTGGAGATCGACGCGATCGCGGTGGGCTGAAACCCCCGGGTCAGTTCCGCGCGCCGGACGGGCCGGCGGAGTCGGCCACCAGCCGTCCGTAGAGATCGGCGGGCTTCACGCCCGACGACAGGAGCTTGTCCGCCCGGGCGATCTCCTTGTCGATCTCCGCCTTCAAGGCATCGAACGTCGGCCAGCCGCCCACGCGCTCGCGGCCGTTCACGAAGAAGGTGGGAGTGGCCGAGACGCCCACGCCCTGAGCGGCCTGCATGTCTGCCTTGATTCGGGCATCGGTCGCCGGGCTGTCAATGACGGCCCTGAACTTCGCGAGGTCCATGCCGATGGAGGCGGCGGCCTTCTCCAGCGACGCTCGGTCGAGCTCCCGCTGGTGGGCGTACATCCAGTCGTGCATCTGCCAGAACTTCCCCTGCGCCTGGGCGGCGATCCCGGCCTTCGCGGCCGTGGGGGCGTCCGGGTGCATCGGCAGGGGGAGGTGGCGGAACACGAAGCGGACGTCCTTCGGGTAGGCCTGTCGGAGCTGCTCCACCAGCGGAGCGGACCGGGCGCAGTACGGGCACTGGAAGTCGCTCCACTGCACGATGGTGACCTTGGCCATCGCCGGGCCGAAGGAGGCCGAGTCAGCCGGCGCGTCGACCTTCTTGACCACCGGGGGCGGGACCGCCGAGGCCACCGACTTCTCCTGGATCTTCGCGTAAACCTGCGCGGCCGGGACGCCCTGGCGCACCAACGCCTCGGCCTTGCTCAGCTCCTCGTCGATGAGGCTGCTGAAGGCATCGAGCGGGGCAGCACCGCCCGGGAGCCGCCTGCCGTTGACGAAGAACGCGGGCGTGCCGCTCACGTTCACGTTCGTCGCGAGGTCCATGTCCCGCTGGATGGTCGCCGCCACCTTGGGGTCGGCCTGGTCGCGCTTCCACCTGTCGACGTCGAGGCCGATCTCCTTCGCGTACCGCTCCAGGGTGTCCGGATCGAACTGGGAGCTCCCGAAGAGGCGGTCGTGCATCTCCCAGTACCGGCCCTGGATGCCCGCCGCGATCGCCGCCTTGGCGGCGGCCATGGCCTGGGGGTGGAGCGACACCAGGGGGAACTGCTTCATCACCACCCGGACCTTCCCGGCGTACTTCTTCTCCACCTGGGTGACGGTGGCGTGGGCCTGGCGGCAGAACGGGCACTGGTAGTCGCTGAACTCCATCAGCGTCACCAGCGCATCGGCCGGGCCGCGGACCGGCGAATCCTCCACCGGAAGCCGGTACACGGTGGCGTCCGGCGGGGGTCGCTGGCGCGTGGGAGGGGTGGGGCCCGGCCGCTGGGCGACGGCGGCGGAGGAGGGGACGGTGTCGCGGGTGGCCTTGCCGACGAAGAAGCCCAGGACGAGCCCTGCGGCGAGGACGAGAACGTGGCTGACTTTCATGGTGTTTGACCGCCCTCGGGCAGGCTGGGCAGGCGTGTTAGGGATACTCCGGCATGGCCAGGGTCGTCCAGCTTCCGGTCGGGGCGCTGCCCTGTCCTCTGCCCATCGTGCGGCTCGCCGAGTGCGCGCGCGCACTCGACGCGGGGGATGTGGTGCATCTGTCCGGCTCGGACCCGGCGATCGGGCCGGACGTGGACGCCTGGTGCATGCGCTTCGGCCACCGCGTGCTGTCTGCGGATCGGGGGCCGGGTGGGTGGAGCATCCGGGTCCAGCTCACCTCCCGTGGACGGGATTGGGTTCCCGGGACCCCGGGGGGCCAGGAGTCCAACACCGCGGGATGACGCGGTGGGCTCCCTGGCACCGGGCTTGAAGTGACCCGCGGCCATGAGACTTCGCAACTCGGCCGTCCCCGGTGTCGATCCGGTGTCGGCGCCCGACATCGTCGCCGACGCCGATACGCTGGCGCAGTCCATCGGGCAGCTCACCGATGACGTCCAGGCGCTGAGCGAACGTGCCGCCCGGCTGCACCAGGCTGGCAATCCGGAGGCGGAGTGGCTCCTGGCCCGGTTCCAGACCCACCGGCTCGCCAGCCCCGACCTCTCGGGCCCCGCCGCGCGGATGCTGCTCCAGGCCACCTTCGCCGCCCTCGAGGAGCACCGGGCCGGGCTGGCCCGCGACGCCGCCGAGCTCGAGCGCGTGGAGGCCGCCGCCGAGCAGGCCCGCGCCGAGGAGGCTCGCCGGGCCGAGGCCGCGCGGAAGGAGGCGGAGCAGGCTCGCGCCCGACGAGAGGCACAGGCCACCGCCGAGCGACGCGCGAGCACCGCACCGGTCCTCTCCCCGCAGGGCGCCCCGGCGCCCGCGCGTTCCCGGCCTGGGGGCCAGCCGCTGGGGAAGATGTCCGCACCCGTCGCCACGGGCCCGGGCCGCAGTGGTGCCCGCATTCCGATGCAGACCCAGGTGGACATGTCGAGCGACTCGAACGTGTTCACCGGCTTCAGCACCAACCTCGGCGAGGGCGGCGTGTTCGTCGCCACCCTCAACCTGCTTCCGGTGGGCACCCCGGTGGACCTCACCTTCTCGCTGCCCGGGAACACCCGGCTCAGGGTGAAGGGCGAGGTGCGCTGGACCCGCGAGATCGACGACCGGGTGCCGGACGTGTTCCCCGGAGTGGGGGTGCGGTTCGTGGAGCTCGGGCCCGAGGCGACCCAGGCGCTGCACAAGTTCGTCGCCGAGCGCGAGCCGCTCTTCTACCCGGACTGAGAAGGCCCCGGGGAGACGCGGCGGGCGGGGGCATGCGCGCACCGCTCCTTCCAACCGGCCTGCCTCGGTCTCGTGCCCCCGGGGCTCCCAGCGCACTCCCCGGCGAGCGATGCCCCGAGCGACACGCTCAGGGGCCGGAGGTCACGTCCAGGACCCGCTGCTCGAGCGAGCTGCCCTGGATGAGGGCGGTGATCCGCACGCCCCGGGCGAGCAGGACCTCGAGCACCGCGGCGATGACGTCCTCGGCCGGCGGCGCGTCGGGCGCGAGCCGCACCGCGAGCTGACCGGACGGGGAGAGGTCGACCCGGGCCACGCCGGGCAGTGCCCGGAGCTCGGGGAGCGGCACGTCTCCCCGGCTGATCTGGAGGGAGAACTCGGCCGCGCGGCGGGTGACCTCGGCCAGCGTGCCGTCCTGGACCACCTTTCCATGGTCGAGGACCGTCACGGCGTCGCACAGCCGCTCCAGCTCCGCGAGGTTGTGGCTGCTGATGATGACCGTCCGCTGGCCACGGAGACCGGAGAGCAGGCTGCGCACCTCCGCCGCGGCGCGCGGGTCGAGGCCGGAGGTGGGCTCGTCCAGGAGGAGGAGCGCCGGCTCACCGAGCAGCGCCTGGGCGAGCGCCACCCGCTTCGCGACCCCGTGCGACAGTGCACGGGGCGAGGCGTCCCAGGCGTCGGGAAGCTGCACCCGCTCGAGCGCGACCCGGGCTGCCGCCTCGGGCCGAGCCTCGCCCGAGAGCCTCGCCCAGCTGGTGAGGAGCGTGCCCACGTCCAGGTAGGCCGGGAGGTCCGCGTCCTGGGGCAGCACGCCGAGGCGGGGCCGGCGGGGCCCGCGGTCGCGCGGCTCCCTGCCCAGCACCCGGATGGTGCCGGTCCCGGGGCGGAGGAAGCCCGCGGCCAGCCCGAAGGTGGTGGTCTTGCCGGCGCCGTTCGGGCCCACCAGCCCGTGGCAGCTCCCGGGGCGAACCTGGAAGCTCACCCGGTCGAGCGCCACCGTGCTGCCGTAGCGCTTGGTCACCGTGTCGAAGCTGAGCGCGGCGTCCACGGTCTCTCACACGTCCCTGGCCCGGAAGACTGCCCAGGCCACGCCGAGAAAGACCGCGCCGAACGCCGCGTACGCCGCCACTGAGGTGAGGAGCGTGGTCGTCGAGCCGAGGACTCCGGAGGCGTAGGCCGAGGGCGAGAGCCAGCGGAGGTCCTCCGTCCACGACGCGGAGCCGCCCATTCGATGCACCAGCGCCGCGCGACTCCCGACGGCGTGGAGGAGCCAGAACCCGAACAGCGCGCCCACGTTCAGCAGAAGGCTGCTCCCCGGGCTCGAGGTCATTGCCGAGGAGAGCGCGGTGAGGGCGAGATACCCGAAGGCGAGCGCCGCGCCCCCCGCCCAGAAGCGCGCCGCGGCCGCGGCATAGGAGACGGGCTCGAGCCCCGACCGCAGCCCGGCCCCGGCGGCGAAGAGCCCCGCCACCACCAGCGCGAGCAACAGCCCCATGACCACCGCCTGGGCGAGGAACTTCCCGGCGAGGACGCTCCCCCGCCGGGCGCGCACCGCGAGGTAGCGGACGCTGCCGGTGGCCACCTCGGCGCTGAGCTGGTCGTAGCCGAGCAGGGCGATGAACAGCGGAAGGAAGAAGAGGTCGGCGCCGAACACCAGCGGAACCAGCAGGGGCAGCTCGGAGAGGTGCTCGACGGCCCCGCCGTCAACGCCCCAGAGGAAACCGAGGATGCTGGCGCCGGCGGCCGCGGCCGTCTCCGGTCCCTGCGCGTCGAGCCCGCGAGTGAGCAGCCCCAGCATCAGGCCGATGAGTGCGGTGGAGGTGCCGAAGAGGAGGAGGAGGACCAGGACCCGCGCGTTCCGGAGGGTGCGAAGCAACTCGGTCCGGGTCACGGACAGCGTCTCGAGAAAGGGGCTCAACGTGGGCCCAGGGCCTACCAGAGGACACCGGCCGAAGTCTTCACCGGGGAGAGGAGGCCGTCGTACGATGGCGGGACATGCGCGCTGCGCTCTGGCTTCCGTGCCTCGCCGTGTTGCTCACCGGCTTCACTCCCGAGGACGAGGCGCTCGACCCCACCATGCTTCCGGGCACCACCGTCCCGGCGCCCGCCGAGGCTCCGGAACCGGTGGCTCCAGCAGCCGCTCCGCTGCCGGTGCCCAGCCGGGTCAAGACGCCGCCGCTGGCCTCGGCGCGCCCGCTGGCGCCGGCCGAGGATCTGATCTCGCGCGCCAGGCGGGACGGCGCGCACTACGTGCTGAGCGGCGGCGAGGGCGAGGCGGCGCTCACCCTGGTGCCCTCGGTGCAGGAGAGCCTCACCCGCACGCTCAAGGACTATCAGACGCCCTGGGCGGCGGTGGTGGTGCTGGAGCCATCCACCGGCCGGGTGCTGGCGATGGTGGAGCACAGCGAGGCGGCGCCGGGGCTGCGGGGGCTTCCGGTCAAGGCGGTGTTCCCCGCGGCCAGCATCTTCAAGCTGGTGACCGCCAGCGCGCTCCTGGACGAGGGCGTCAGTCCCGAGGACGAGTCCTGCTACCACGGTGGGAAGCGGCGGGTGAGCGAATCGCTGCTCGCCGACACTCAGCGCGACCGGGAGTGCGTGAGCCTCTCCGAGGCCCTGGGGCGGAGCGCCAACGTGGTGTTCGCGAAGCTGACTCACCGCTACCTGGACGCGGACAAGCTCCGCTCCGCCGCCGAGCTCTTCCGGTTCAACCGTCGCATTCCCTTCGCCATCCCCACGGAGCCCTCGCTGGCCTCCGTCCCCGACGAGCCGCTGGAGCTCGCCCGCACCGGCGCTGGCTTCGGCGACGTGTTCCTCTCTCCCCTCCACGGGGCGCTGATCGCAGCGGTGGCGGCGAACGGCGGCCTCTGGCGGGCGCCCATCCTCTTCGAGCGAGACCTGGCCGAGGCGCCCGATCCCGAGCGGGTCCTCAGCGAGGAGCGCGCCGCAGCGCTGACCACCATGATGGAGGAGACGGTCACCCACGGCACCGCCCGGCGGTTCTTCCGGCTGCGCGAGCTCCGCGGCGCGGTGGGGAAGACCGGCTCTCTCGCCGACCGCAATCCCTTCCGCGATTACTCCTGGTTCGTCGGGTTCGCGCCTCGCGAGGCGCCCCGGATCGCGGTGGCGGCGGTGGTGGTGAACGAGCCCCGGTGGCGCATCCGTGCTCCCTGGCTGGCCCGCGAGGCGATGCGCCTGGGGCTGGAAGCGGTGGGTGGCGCGGGTCGGCTGGCCTCGGTCAGCGCAGGTCGATCAGCCCCTGGTCGACGAAGCCCTTGAAGCACCGGAGCGCGTCCAGCTCGTGGATGGGGGAGACCTGGATGATGGCCTCCACCGTTCGCTGGCCGTCGATGCGCGACAGCAGATAGCGTTCCGGGGCGCTGAGCGGCATCTGCCGGACGAGGCCGGGGGACACCTTGAGCCGCGGAACCTTCCCCCCGTGCACCAGCTCGGCCTTCAGCTGGTCCGCCAGCGCAGCCTCGGCCTGGCGAAGGAAGTTCGCGGTCTGGGCGGAGGGAGAGACCTCGTACGCGCGGCGAGCGAGCGCGGCGGCGTCGCCGACGTTGCCCGAGGCGTAATAGGCCTGCGCTGCCCGGAGGATCTCGTCCGGGCCCTGCTCGCTGCCGAGCACCTCCGGCACGGCGGTGGGGACCGTGGGCGATTCGGTGGGGAGGACGGAGACCGCGCCCAGCCGGTGCAGCGCGAACAGCCGCTGGTAGAGGAAGAAGTCGGTGGAGTGAAGCCCGAGCACCAGGTCATCGATGGTGGCGCCCTCCTCGATGAGGGCGTATAGCCGGTCGTCCAGGCTTCCCGGCTCCGGTGGGCCGGCGAGCTGCTCCCGGTCGATCCGGAGCCGCACTCGGCCGGTGGGGAACACTTCGCGGATCGCGCGCCACGCGGTCTGCCGGAGGTCCGCCTCGCGGTGGACGTCGAGGAGGCTGACGCTCACGTCCAGCCCGTGCACCGGCGTGGCGGCGTCGCCGGGCGTGAAGGTGAAGCGGCCCTCCATCCAGTCGAAGCAGCCGAGCAGCGCCTCGCGGAACTTGAGCGAGAGCGCGTTCCGGACCGCGTCCTCCGGGACCTTGCCCGAGTCGACGAGGATCTTCCCCAGCGCCACCTTGGTGGCGAGCTGCTGCTGGAAGGCCTCGGTGTACTCGTCCTCGGTGATCATCCCCATGTTCATCAGGAACTGGGCGAGGTACTCGCGCGGCGCGTTGCTCCCGGCCTGGATCACCGCGCCTTCCCGGATGACCACCTGGTGCCGTTCGTCCGGGCGCTCGACCAGAAGCGTGCCGGTCGCCTTCCGGTTGCCGAGATAGGCCACCAGGTCCCGGAGAGGCATGGTCGCAAGGTCGCCCAGAAGGCCGCGCATGAGCGCTAGTGTCACAGGCGTGACGGTTCGGATCTACACGAAACCCCGCTGCGCGCTGTGCGTCGAAGCACGCCGGGTGCTCGAGGAGCTCCGGACCCGGGTCGATTTCGTCCTGGAGGTGGTGGACATCCGGGACGACCGCGACACCTGGGAGCGGTACCGACACGCGGTGCCCGTGGTCACCCTGGATGGAGAGGAGATCGCCCGGCTCCGGGTGGATGAGAAGGGGCTCGAAGACCGGCTGCGTGGCACGAGCGTTGCGTAGAACAGCCCGGCACCCCCATCCGGGCGAGCCGGAGCCTGAACTTCTGACGGATGCCGGGTGAGGCGTCCCTGGAAAAACGACCGTGCCCCAGCAGGACCCACACACGCCGAGGGTGATGGTGGTCGACGAGTCCGAGGCCGCCCGGACCCAGGTGGGCGAGGCGCTCCGCCAGGCGGGATTTCTCGTGACCGCGCTGGGAAGCGCGGAGGCGGCGCTCCCGCTATGGACGCTGTTCCGGCCGCACGTGGTTCTGATGGCGGTGCACGCTCCGGGATTCGCCTCGGTGGCGGTGGCCCGGCGTCTCCAGAGACTCACCAGCGGAGCGGTCCCCTTCGTCTATCTGCTCGACGCGCCGGATCCGGAGCTCCGGCTCCACGTGCTCGAGCGAGGACACGGCGTGGATGCCCTGGCGAAGCCGCTGGAGCTGCGGGAGCTCGTGGCCCGCGTGCGGGGCCTGCTCCGCCTCCGCGAGGGCGTGCGGCGCATGTCCCGCCCGGCGGACGACGAGGTGACGGGTCTGCGGGACCGGCTGACCGGGACCTGGAGCCGCCGGGCGATGACTGCCTTCGTGCAGCAGGAGCTGCTTCGCTGCGAACGTCACGGAGGGGGCTTCGGAGTGCTGGGCATCGAGCTGCAGGGATTCCGCCACCTGCGGCGAACCTTCGGGCGGACGATGGCGGACCGGCTGGTGCTGTACGCGAGCACGGTGCTGCTCCAGGCCTCCCGGGAGGCCGACGTCGTGGCGCGGGTGGCGGACCATCGCTTCGCCGTGCTCCTTCCCTCGACGCCGCAGGAGGGACTGCACTGGGTCCGCTCCCGTCTGGCGGAGCGGTTCGACCGCGCGCGGTTCCAGGTGGACGGACGCATCGTCCGCACCGCGGTGTCCATCGGGTGCACGGCCTTCCCCGACCTCCGGGGGAACGCGCGGCGCCTCCTGGCGGCTGCGTTCACCGGTATGCCGCAGCTCGAGGTGGTGCAGACGCCGGTGCTGAGCTGAGCGCCGGAGCCGTCCCGGCTGCGCGGTCGAGCGGTGCTCCAGGCGCCGGCCTTCTGCGGAGCTCAGCGGGCGCGTTTCCGGCGGGTGGGGCTCCGGCGTGCCGTGGACCGCTTCCGCGCCAGGGCCGGCGAGGACGCCTCGCGGCGCCGCGACAGGGCGAGCAGGCGCGCGTACTGCGCCGGCGTGACCGGAACGACGCTCAACCGCCCTCGGGTCACGAGCTGGAAGTCCTTCAGCGCGGCATCGGCGCGGATGCGCTCCAGCGTCACCGGGGTGGCCAGCGGCTCGACGGGCTCGACCTCCACCGATGACCAGTCCTCTCCGGGGGCTGTGGGATCCGGCCGCGCCGTCCGGGACACGCGGGCGACCCCCACGACGGCCTTCTCTTCCGTCGAGTGGTAGTAGAGGCACAGGTCGCCCGCCGCCATCGCCCGCAGGTTGTTCCGCGCCTCGAAGTTCCGGACGCCGGTCCACTCGGTGCGGCCGTCCGCCTGGAGGCGCGCGAAGGAGTACGCGGAGGGCTCACTCTTGATCAGCCAGTGGGCAGGCACGGGAGGAAGACTAGGCCACCGCGGGACGGACCGGACGAAGAAAGCCCCCGGGGAGAGCGCGATGGCGTCCCCGGGGGGCCGGTCGTCTCGAGGGTCCTGCCGCGACTAGCGTCCGGTGCCGCCGCTGGTGCTCGGCGTGGTGGACCCGGGGGTCGTCGTCGAGCTCGGGCTGCTGGTGTCGCGGGTCCCGGTGCTCGAGCCGCTGGTGCCCTGTGTCCCGCTGCCGCCGGTGGCACTGCTGCGGTCGAGGTCCTTCAGGACGTCCCTGGCGTGGTCGCGGTGAGCCTTGACCTTGTCACGTGCGTCCGAGACGAGGTCATAGACCTTGGCCTGTCCCTTGAGCGAGGGCAGGGCGGCCTCGAGATCCGAGAGAACTGCCTCGTGGCCCTTCACCATCTCCGACATGTAGCTCCGGTCGAAGGTGGCACCGGTCGCGGAGCTCAGCGTGCGCTCCGCATCGTCGCTCATGGTCTTCATCTCCCGGCGCTTCGGTGCGGGAATCTGGCTCGAGGAGAGCGTCACCTTCCCCTTGCCGTCCTTCTGGACGAAGTCGCTGATCTTCTTGTCCAGCGCGGTGTGGTCGTCGATCATGTCCTTGGCGTAGTCCTTCACCTTGTCGTTCTGCGCCTTGGGCTGGGCGATCCGGCCGAGCTTGATCTCGTCCTGGTTCACCTGGTGAAGCATCGAGAGCACGGCCGACGGGCTCATCGCAGCCGCGCTCTTTCCGGTCTCCGCGGCGCTCGGGGCCGGCGCCGGCGACCGGGTGGCGGAGGTGGGGTCCGCGGGCGTGCCGGGGCTGGTCTGGGCGAAGGCCGCGGCGCCGACGAACATCGCCGTCAGCGCGAGGCTGTGCGTCAGTCTCATGAGGTCGTTCCTCCTTCGGGTTTGACCCAGGGCAATGTGCCGACCGGTGGCGCCGCGTGGAACCCTTGCCTCACCGCCTCCTCGCCCGACGGGCCGCGTGCTGCCCGCTGCGACGTCCAGCCGCACGCAGGATCAGCCCGTCGCCAGCCAGACCCTGAGCGCCTCGGCGACGCCCCGCGGCTCCGAGCCGTCCGGACCGGAGTCGTGCGCCCGGAAGGTGGGGTAGGGCCGGACGCGGAGCCGGAGCGGAGGACCGCCGAGGTGGCGGTAGACCGCGACGGAGGTCATGCGCCGACCTTGGACTCCGGCGCACGCGCAACCTCGGCGTGACGCGTGCCGAGGAACTGGTGACCGAGGAGCGGGCTCGAGGCCATGAGCGCGATGCCTGCGAGGCCGAGCGCGGCGGGTTCCGCGTAGCCCCCGAGCAGCGTTCCGAGCACCGTCATCGCCGCTCCCCCCATCGTGAACGACACCACCGCCGCCGCCGCCGCCTTCCACATAGGACTCCCCGCCGCCTCGCTCGCCGACCCTGACTGAGCGCGGAAACTAGGAACTGGTCGTACGGTGTGCAGCGCGCCGCACCGCGCGCCGATCCCGACTGTCGAGCGGCCCGACACTCGGCGCTCGCGCCCACGGAGAGCAGCCAGGCGCTCCTCGCACCGGCTCGTCGTTCGTTCCGCGGGCGGAACTTCTTACGGTCATCGGCACCTCCCGGGGCCGGATCACCGGACATCCCGCGGGGTTGGCCCGGCCACCGCTTGGCACAAGCGCTGCTTCCCCGGCCGGCGTGCAGACGACACGGACTGGAGGGTGGATCGGGGGGCTGCTGACGGGGGCGCTGCTGCTCGGCGGCTGTGCCCACGAGCAGGCGGTGGCGCCGGTCGCGACCGCGGAGGAGCCGTACCGGATCGGCAGGGAGGACGTGCTCGACGTCTCGGTGTGGCGGGACGCGGACCTGTCGCGAACTCTGCCGGTCCGACCGGACGGCTTCATCACCCTGCCGATGGTGGGCGAGGTGCAGGCCGAGGGGCGCACGACGGTCGAGCTGGAGCAGGACATCGCCGGGCGGCTGCAGAAGTACATCCAGAGCCCGCGGGTGACGGTCATGGTGCGCGAGGTGAACAGCGCCCGCGTCTACGTCACCGGCGAGGTGCAGAAGCCGGGGGCCTTCCCCCTGCGCGGACCGGTCACGGTTCTCCAGGCGCTGGCGATGGCGGGCGGCCTGACCGAGTTCGCGGACCGGAACGGGATGATGGTGATCCGGGCGAAGAACGGTCCGCGCATCCCCGTGCGATACTCCGACCTGGTCGAACGGCGCACGCAGGGCGCGGACTTCCCGCTGCAACCCGGCGACACCGTCGTCGTGCCGTGAGCGGAGCCCGCCGGTGGGCCTCCTGACCAGATGTCCGTGTCCGCCCCGGCGGCAGGCAAGGAATGGCGTGCTCGGGGGACTCCTGGGTGCGGTCCTCGCCCTCGTCCCGGCAGAGGCGCGAGCCGACCTGCGGACCGAGCGGCCCTCGGAGCACTCCGGGCCCATCGAGCCGATCCTCCGAGTGGCGGTGGAGGAGCGGTACGACGACGACGTGCTGCTCACCGGCAGCCAGGACGGTCCGGGGGCGTTCCTCACCAAGATCATGCCCCAGGTGGGGCTGCGCCTGAACCAGCGCCTGACCAAGTTCGAGACCTTCTACGGTCCGGACATCCTGTACCGGAGCAGCTCGGGCCAGGTGCAGCTCGATCATCGCGCCGCGCTGGAGCTCCACACCGATCTGTCGCGGACTTCCCAGCTCGATGCGGTGGGGCGGTTCTGGGATACCTCGGATCCGCTCTCCCTTCCCCGGCAGGGGCTGGCCAGGACCCTGGCCCGGACCTTCTACGGAATCGGTCAGGTGGGGTGGCGCCAGCAGTTCGCCCCCCGCTGGAGCTTCCTCCTCGGCTATCGCTTCGAGGGGGCGAAGGTGGAGGAGCCGGATCATCCGCCGGGATTCCTGAACTCGCCCTCCATCGAGGTCGATTACCGGCTGACCCGGCGGGCGGACATCGGCGCCGAGTACCGGCTGCAGCTCTTCAAGTTCGGGGACAACAACGGCATCGCCCACAGCCCGGGCCTGATCTGGAAGTACCGGATCAGCCGGACGGCGAACATCAAGGTGTCGGCCGGCGCAGCCTTCTACCGGGAGCACCTCGACCCGTCGAAGAACGGGGTGGTCCCGCGGTTCCAGATCGATGTCGCCCAGCGGATCAGCAAGCGGCTGGACTGGATCTTCACCGTGGGGCACGACCTGGTGGGTGCCAGCGGGTTCAGTACTGCCGTATGGGCGGATTACTCCAGCGTGACATTGAGCTGGCAACTGCTCGAGAAGCTGCGGCTCTTCGGGTACGGCAGCTTCTTTCGCAACGGTCCCATGCCCAACATCGGCGTGTTTCCGCTGAAGGTGGACCAGGAGAAGGGCGTGGCGGCCGGATACGGGCTCGGAGCAGGTGCGGAGTGGCGCTTCAACCGGCACGCGGCGATCCAGGCCAGCTACGACCGGCTCGACCAGGTGGGGAGCGTCGACCCCGCACAGACCAGCCTCACCCGCAACATCGTGGCCGCGCGGCTCACGGTGGATGCGTTCTGACGGAGAGACGATGGATCGTGGACTGACCGTGGACGACGTGGCGAGGGCGCTCTGGCGGCGGCCGTGGGTGGTCATCGCCGTCATCGCGGTGGTGCTCGTGGCGGGCACGGCCTACGTCATGACTCGCCCCCGGGTGTGGAAGGCCACCTCGGTGGTCCGCGTCGAGCCGCAGCAGACCGACGCCCAGCTGGTGCAGCGCACGGTGGGCGACGTGGAGCCGAGGCTCCTCAGCCTGCGGCAGGCGATGCTCGGCGGTCCGGTGCTGGGGCGGGTCGTGGACCAGCTCAAGCTCTACCCGGAGCTGGTGGCGCGGCGCGGGAAGGACGCGGCGATCGAGCAGCTGCGGGAGGCGATCGACGTCAAGCCGACCTGGAACGCCTTCGAGGTCACGGTGAGCGCCAGCGACCCGAAGCAGGCGGCGGAGATCGCCAACCTCGTTCCCACCGTCTTCGCCCAGCTCACCAACGAGACCCGCGCCGCACAGGCCGCGGACGCGACCCGGGTGTTCGACGCCCAGGTCAAGGAGCTCCAGGAGGCGGTCAACGCCTGGCAGCAGAAGATCATCGCCTTCAAGGTGGCTCACGTGGGGGAGCTGCCGGAGCAGATGGAAGCCAACATGCGCCAGCTGGACCGGCTCTCGGGCGAGGTCCGGGCGCGCACCGAGCAGCTGCGGGCCACCGAGGCAAGGCGGAGCGATCTCGCCCTGATGCGCAACGGTGGTGACACGGAGGTGGGTCGGGCGCAGGCGGTGGTGGACCAGCTCGAGCAGCAGCTGGGTGCGGCCCGGACCCAGTACACCGACGATCACCCGGAGGTGGTTCGCCTGACCCGGGAGGTGAAGTCGGCCCGCACCCGGGCGCGTGAGGCCGATGCGCGCCTGGGCATCCAGCGAGACGAGCGGACCCGCGCTGGCCGCGAGGCCGGGGCCATCCAGCGCGACCTCGACGCGCTGGAGAAGGAGAAGCAGACCTACCAGGCCCGCCTGGACCAGACGCCGCGCTGGGCGGCGGAGCTGGCCGGGCTCGAGCGCGAGTACGACATCGCCAAGACCAAGTACCAGTCGGTCCTGGGACGAAAGGTCGAGGCGGAGATTGCCCAGCAGATCGAGGCACGGAACGCGCCCCGGCTGTTCAGCCTGGTCAGCCCCGCGGCACCCCCGGTGGCTCCTGCCAAGCCGGATCGCTTCGGAGGCCTGATGGTGGTGCTGGTGGCCGCGCTCGGAGCCGGCGTGCTCTCCGGGGTGATGCTCGAGCTCCGCGACGAGAGCATCCACGACGAGCGGCAGCTCCGCGGCGAGCTCCCGCTGCCGGTCCTGGCCATCGTTCCGGTGATGAATGGCCGGAGCGAGCGCCGTGTCCTTCTACCCGCGTCTCCCTTGCGCAGCTCCCCGCGCGAGAACGCGGACGGCCTGAACTGAGGAATGCACTCCGTGATGCCAGAGAACGAGACGATGACGGCGAACTTCCTCCATCGTGCCGACGGCAGCGCGGTGAGCCCCGCTCCGGTGAACGACCGGGTCGTTTCGCTCACCGCGCCGGGCTCGGTGGCCGCCGAGCAGTACCGGTCGCTCTACTACCGGCTGGAGCGGCTGCGGGACCAGCGGCCCATGCGCCTCGTCGCCTTCACCTCCGCGCTCTCGGGCGAGGGGAAGACGGTCACCGCGGTGAACCTGGCGCTCACCTCGGCCCGGGCCAACCCGGACCGCCGGATCCTCCTGATCGACGCGGACCTGCGGCGGGGGCAGGTGGCGGAGCTGCTCGCCTTCCGGGCGCGTCCCGGGCTCTCCGAGCTCCTCCAGGGCGACGCCGACCTGCGCGAGGTGGTGCGCCGGTTCAAGGCGAATCGGCTGGCGGTCATCCCCTCCGGGCAGGCGCCGGAGGAGCCGACGCAGCTCCTGGCGAGCCCGCGGATGAAGGAGCTGCTCCGCGCGGTCCGCGAGGGGTTCGACGAGGTGTACCTCGACCTGCCGCCGGCGCTTCCCTTCGCCGATGCCTCGATCCTCGGGACGCTGTCCGACGCGGTGGTGCTGGTGGTGCGGGCCAACGCGACGGCGGGGAAGCACGTCCACCAGGCGCTGGAGCACCTGGCGGGGTCGAGCGTCGTGGGGTGCGTGCTGAACGGCGCGGCGGCGGCGAGCACGCCGTACCTGAGAGCTTACGAGCGCTGAAGACGTCTGGGCGGCGGGGTGGGTGTTTCGCGGGCGGCGGAAGGGCGGGCAGGGGAGATGTATCGGGTCTTCAACCATTGGGTCTCGGGACGAAAGACGTTGCTGTTCGTGGCAGAGAGCGCGGCGATCGCCGCCGCCTGCGCCACGGGCTCGGTGACGCTGGCGCACGCGCTGGCGATCGACAGCACCGCGAGCCGCACCCACCACGAGGTCGTCACCAGCGGCCTGCTGATTCTGCTCTCGGTGTGCTTCGTCGCTCTCTACCAGTCGGCGCTCTACTTCCTCGACCTCTACGACCTGCGCGTGGCGGCGGAGGACCGGGGGCGGGGAGCGCGGCTGGTCCGGGCGCTGGGCTTCGCCGGGTTCGCGATGGCGATGCTCCTCACCCTGCTCCGGGTGCGTCCCCCCGAGGGGGTGGTGCTGGGTGGGGCCTTCGGGGCCATCGTCGGGGTCCTCGTCGCCCGCGGCGTCCTGGGCAATGCGCTCGCCCACCCGAGCCGGGTCCTCATCGTGGGCCATGGCCCACGCGTCCAGCGGATGCTCGAGGTCCTCGAGGAGGCCGAGGAGGGCATCGAGGTGGCGGCACTGGTGGATCCCTACCGCCTGGACCCCGGACGGGAGCACCTGCTGGAGGTGGCGCGCCGGGCCCGCGCCGAGGCGGTCATCCTCGCCACGGAGCCCGGACAGGAGCGGGCGACCGCGGAGGACCTCGCCCGGTGCCGCTACTCGGGGGTGCGGGTCTACCGCGCCGCCCAGTACTGCGAGCGCATCCTGCGCCGCATCCCGGTGCACGTCCTCGACGGCGTGCAGTTCGCCACCGCCGACGAGCTGACGCAGGGGCCGCTGCGCCGCGCCTGCAAGCGGGGCTTCGACATCCTCGTGGCAAGTGGTCTCCTGATTCTCGCCGCGCCGCTGATGGGGGTGCTGGTGGTGCTGATCCGGCTCGACTCGAAGGGGCCGGCTCTCTACCGCCAGGACCGGGTGGGGCAGAACGGCAGGGAGTACGCGCTGTGGAAGTTCCGGAGCATGCGGCTGGACGCGGAGAAGAACGGCGCGGTCTGGGCGCGCGCCAATGACGACCGGGTGACCCGGGTGGGGCGGTTCATCCGCAAGACGCGGATGGACGAGATTCCCCAGGTGCTCAACGTCCTCCGCGGTGACATGAGCTTCGTGGGACCGCGGCCGGAGCGTCGGGTGTTCATCGACATCATCTCCCGCGATGTCCCGTACTACGCGCTCCGCGAGGGAGTGAAGCCGGGCATCACCGGCTGGGCGCAGATCCGGTACCCCTACGGCGCCTCCGTCGAGGACGGGCGAAACAAGCTGGAGTTCGACCTGTACTACGTGAAGAACGGCACGCTGTTCCTCGACATCGCGATCATCTTCCACACCGTGCGGCACGTGCTGTTGGGCCGGGGAGCCCGATGACCCTCCCCGGGCGGGTGTCCCTCGAGCTCCCCCCGGTCATCCGGATCGCTCCGCGTCTCCGGGCGCAGCCGGCGCGCCCCCTGCGCGTCGTCGCGCTGGGCGGTGGAACCGGGCTCCCGGTGGTGCTCCGCGGCCTCGCCCGGCACGTCAGGCCGCGGAAGGGCCGGCCCGGGGTCGACCTCACCGCGGTGGTGGCGATGAGCGACGACGGTGGGAGCTCCGGACGACTGCGCCGGACCCGGGGGCTGCTCCCGCCCGGAGATCTACGCAATTGCCTGGTGGCGCTCGCGTCGCCGAAGGGTCCGCTGGCCGAGGTGCTGCAGCATCGCTTCGGGGGGAGGGGTCGCTCGCCGGGCACGCCCTCGGCAACCTGGTCCGCGCCGCGCTCGTCGAGATGCACGGCGATTTCCTCCAGGCCATCCGATCGGCCTCCAGGCTGCTCGACACGCGGGGAACGGTGCTCCCCTCGACCGTGGATCCCGTGCAGCTGGTCGCCGAGCTGGAGGATGGCCGGCGGGTGCTGGGCGAGCGCCACCTCGTGCGCGCCGGGACGTGCGTCCGCCGGGTGTTCCTCCATCCGTCGCGTCCGGCCGCCGCCGAGGGCGTCCTGGAGGCCATCGCCTCGGCGGATCTGATCACCCTCGGTCCGGGATCGCTGTACTCGAGCGTGCTTCCGAATCTGCTGGTGGACGGGGTGGCGGAGGCGCTCCGCACCACCCGGGCGCGACGCATCCTGGTGGCCAATCTCATGACCGAGCCCGGCGAGACTGCGGGCATGGGTGCGGTGGATCACGTCCGCGCGGTGCTGGAGCATGCCGGCCCGGTGGTGGACGTGGTCCTCCTCAACTCCACGCCGCTCGATGCTGCCCGGCTGGACCGCTACGCGCGGACCGGAGCCGAACCGGTGCCGACCGATCTGGACGGCATCCGGGCGCTGGGCGTGGTTCCCGTCGAGGCGGATCTGCTCAAGGCCGGACACCGCCTGAGGCACGATGCCCGGAAGCTCGGGAAGGCCCTGATCTCCGTGGCGGCAGGACAGGGCTGAGCCTGGACGGACGAGCGGCGAGTGCACACGTCCTAGAGCGATGGCGAAGTCCAGGCCGTACGTCCCGTCGGAACCGACGCTCGGGTGGGAGCAGCTCCGGGCCACCGCCCGCCCCCTCACCGAGTACCCATTCTCCGCGGACGCCGTGACCTGGACCCATCTCGGGCGAGGCGCGCTGCACCTGGCGGCGCGAGTGCTCGGACTGGAGGGCCGGGAAGTGCTCGTGCCCGCCTACCACCATGGAGTCGAGGTGGACGCGCTCCTCTCGGCGGGAGCCCATCCGGCGTTCTACCCCGTGGGCACGCGGTGGACGCTGGATCTCGAGGAGCTCGAGCGGCGCATCGGCCCCCGGACCCGCGGCCTGGTCATGACCCACTTCGCGGGCTTCCCTGGCCCTGCAACGCAGCTGCGCGCGCTCGCCGATCGCCACGGTCTGGTGCTCCTCGAGGACTGTGCGCAGGCGCTCCTGTCGGTGGACGGGGAGTGACCGGTGGGCGCCACCGGCGACGCGGCGGTCTTCTCCCTCCGCAAGACCCTGCCCGTGCCGCACGGAGGCGCGCTGGTGTTCAACGGGCGTCGCGGCTACCAGCTCCCCGCCCTCGCCAGGCCCGCCCTGGGACCCACCCTCCGCGGCCTGTGGGCCAGGCTGCTCCTCCGGGGCGAGTTCCGGCTGCCGAACCAGGGTCGCCTGCTCCGCGGTCTCGGGGAGTGGTTCTCGCGCCACTTCCGCACCGGACGTCGCCCCGAGTGGGCAAGGCAATTCGCCCGAGAACAGCTCGAGCTCGGGGCCTCGCCGCTGGTGCAGCGGATCGCGCGGGCACACGAGCTGGCGCGGGTGGTGGAGCGCCGCCGGCGGAACTTCTTCCACCTGCTCGGGGCCCTGCGGGGCGTCACGCCTCCGCTGGTGAGCGAGCTCCCGTCGGGGGTGTGCCCGCTCCACTATCCGCTGTGGGTACCGGACCAGGACGAGGCGCTGGCCTGCCTCCGGGCGGAGAACGTGGAGGCCAAGGAGGGGTGGCGCAGTTTCCACCCGCGGTGCGATGGCGCCGAGTTCCCCGATGCCGCCCGGCTCCGCCAGCACGTGCTCGAGCTCCCCTGCCACCAGGACCTGGGCCCGGCGCACGTGGCGCACGTGGCCCGGGCGGCGCTTCGGGCTCTGAGCCGCGACCGGACGCGCCGCTCCCGCGCCGCCGAGGGCTGATCGACGGTCACGGCGGGCGAGTCCGTCCACACCTGGATGAGGCTCTCCCCTGCCGGGCCGAGAGCCTGGGCGAGCTGTCGGCGAGTGGTCACCTGCGATAGAGCATTGGGATCAGGCGAGCGCAGACAGGGGGTCCGGCCTTGAGTGGACGGTACGATGTGTTCGCGGTCGCGCCGGCGTACGAGGCGTACATCGGACGGTGGAGCCGTCTCGTGGCCTGCGAGTTCGTGCGCTGGCTGGCGGTTCCAGCCCGGCGCCGGTGGCTCGACGTGGGGTGTGGGACCGGCGCGCTGACCGAGGTGGTGGTCGAGGCCGGTGAGGCGCGCTCGGTGGTCGGCGTCGACGCGTCGGCCGGCTTCGTGCAGCACGCACGCGCTCGCACCTTCGAAACGGCGGAGGTCCAGTTCCTCCAGGGCGACGCGCTGGCGCTCCCCGTGGGGTCGGTGGACTTCGACGCGGTCGTCTCGGGTCTGGCCCTGAACTTCGTCCCCGAGCCGGCGAGGATGGTCGCGGAGATGGTGCGCGCGGCGAGGCCGGGTGGCACGATTGCCCTCTACGTGTGGGACATGTCCGGGGCGGTGGAGCTGATCGCCCGGTTCTGGGAGGTCGCGACCGTGGCCGACCCCTCCGCGGCGGCGCTCGCGGAGCCGGGGCGGTTCCGGGAGCTCTGCGCCCCCGAGTCGCTGGAGGCCCTCTTCACCGAAGCGGGGCTGTCGGACGTGGTCAGCCAGGCCATCGACGTCCCGACGGTGTTTCGTGACTTCGACGACTACTGGACCCCCTTCCTCGGCGGCCAGGGGCCGGCACCGGCGTTCCTGGCCTCTCTCCCCGAGGCTCGGCAGGACGCTATCCGCGAGGGGTTGCGAACCCGCCTGGCGCCGAACCCGGACGGCTCGATCCGGCTCAACGCGCGGGCGTGGGCGGTCCGGGGGACGAAGCCCGGCTGACGGGCTCGCGCGGCGCGCTCCCACGGGCCGCTACGGCCCGTCGACGCCGAGGAGCCGCACGAGCTCCGCCCCGGTCCTGGCCGCCTCCGCGCCCGAGGCGAGCACCTCCCTCGGGCGGAAGCCCCAGAGCACTCCCACCGGGCGCATCGAGGCCGCCCGCGCGGTGAGCATGTCCACGCCCGTGTCTCCCACGAAGGCCACCGCTTCCGGAGGCGCAGCGAGCGCATCGGCCAGGGCGAGCGCCGAGCCGGGGTCCGGCTTCCGGGGCACACCGGGGCGCTCCCCGAACACCGCGCGGAAGTTCCAGCGGCCGCAGAGCGCGTCCACCAGCGTCCGGGTCGGGCCCTCCGGCTTGTTGCTCAGGACCCCCACCGGGACCTCGGCCGCGGCCAGCGCGTCGAGGACCTCCGGGATGCCGGGAAACAATCGTGTCTCGTCGAGCATGTGCTCGGCGTAGTCCGCCTGATAGGCGGCGACGAAGGCATCGCGGAGCGCCTCGGTCTCCGGGGGCAGCGAGCGCTCCACGAGCTTCCGCACCCCCTCGCCGACGAACGTGCGGTAGGCCGGCACGGGATGCTCGGGGAAGCCGTGCGCCCGGAGCGTGCGGTTCATCGCCGAGGCGATGTCGTCGAGCGAGTCGGCGAGCGTGCCGTCGAGATCGAAGATGACGCCACGGGGGCGACGTCCGGCCTTCTCCTGACGCATGGGACCGGTCAGGGTGCTCCGGAGACCTGGCGTCGCAGCTGGGCCACGCCGGCCCGAAGCTGGGGCGGAACGTTCTGGGGCGGGGTCACCGCCAGGTACCCCTCGAAGTCCTGGAGAGCCGCCTTCGGCTGCTGCTCCTGCATGTGGACCATCCCGCGGAAGATGAGCGCGGAGCTCCCCTCCGGGTAGAGATCCGCCAGCCGGCCCAGCTCGGCCATCCCGGCCTCCCGCTGTCCGTGAACCACCTTCAGGAAGGCGCGGTGCACCCGGAGGTCGGTGCGGAACGGGTCCGAGGCCAGGGCCCGCTCGTTGATCTCCTGGGCCTTCTGGAAGTCACTCCGGGCGATCAGCTCGCGGATGACCTCGCCGGTGAGCGCGAGGTCGCCCCCGGGATCGGCTCGGGTCCGGGCCAGCGCGGCCTCGAAGTCGCGGTCGTCTCCCTCCGCGCTCGGGGTCGCGGGGCCGCCGCGGCCCACCGTGCCGGTGGCGACGTCGCCCTCCCCACGCGGCTTCTGCTCCTGCGACAGCCAGAGCCCGAGCGCCCCGAAGAAGACGACCACCCCCGCGCCCCAGGCCGCCCCCACGAGCTGCGGGTGCCGGCCGAAGAAGCGGCCCGGCGGGGCCGGGGCCGCCGCGGGCTCCGCCTTCTTGCCCTTGGCGCCGGCCCGCTCCGGTGCCTTCGCCACCTCGTCGCGGGCGCGCATCGCATCGGCGGCGGCCCGCTCCAGCCGGTCCTGCTCCTGCTGCCAGGCGGCCGGGCCCATCTGGTGCTTCTCGGCCCGGTGCTCGCGCAGCTGGGCGAGGAGCGAGTCCAGCCTGCGCTGGGCGTCGCTCACCCGTTCGGCGGCAGGCGCCGGCGCCGACTTCCTGCCGAAGAAGAGGTAGAGCGCCCCGGCGATGAGCCCGAGCGAGAGGACGACGATGCCTGGAATCCAGTGGCTCTCGGTCACCGGCGCAGCTCCGCCCGGACCGCCTCCAGCCACGGATCGTCGGGCGGCGGCCGGTCCTTGTCCGTCTCCGGCTCGGCGGGCTTGGCGGGGGGAGCAGGAGGGGCGGACGCGGGCCGGCGGATGGTCCGGGCAATGGCCACCGCCCCTCCCAGGAGCAGCAGGAGCGGGAGCAGCCAGACCAGGAGATTCATCCCGGTGGCCGGTGGCTCGAGGAGGGCCCACTCGCCGTAGCGAGAGGTGAAGTAGCCGCGGATCTCCTCGTCAGTCCTTCCCGAGGCCACCAGCTCGCGGACCTTGTCCATCTGCGCGCGAGCCGCCGAGGAGTTCGAGTCGGCGATGGACAGGCCCTGGCACATCGGGCAGCGGAGCTGCTTCCCCAGCGCCTGGACGCGGGCCTCGCGTGCCGGGTCGAGCAGCGTACTTCCCGCCTGCTGCGGAGCGTAGGAGGCGAGGACGAGGCCGAGGACCCAGGCGGTCATCGGACCACCTCCGAGACGGGACCGGCCGGCTGCTTCAGCGCGGCGAGCTTTTCCATCATCGTCCGGGGGTCGAGGGGGGCGGCCACCTTCTCCCGGATGATGCCCTGGGCGTCGATGAAGTAGGTCTCGGGCACGCCGGTCACACCGTAGTCCACCGCCATGCGGGAGCGCTCGTCCATGAGCTGGGGGAAGGCCGGGTCCGGCAGACCGGCGAACGCCCGCGCGTTCTCCTCGGTGTCCTCGAACACCACGCCGTAGAACTGGAACTCCTGGCCGAACCGCCTCGCAGCCATGGCCACCACCGGGTGCTCGGCCTTGCACGGTCCACACCAGCTCGCCCAGAAATTGAGCACCAGGGGCTTGCCCTTCAGCTCGGAGAGCTTCACCGGGGCGCCGGTGTCCAGCCGCTTCAGGGTGAAGTCCGGAGCCGGCTTTCCCCGCAGCTGAAAGGGGACCTCGTGGGGATCTCGCCCGAAGCCCTTGGCCAGGACGAAGAGAAGCACCGCGGTGACCGCCGCGAGCGACAGGCCGATCCAGAGGCCGCGCCTGGTCACGCCGCCGCCCCCGGGCTGGGTGCCTCGTTCGGCACCGGGAGGCGCTCGGTGGCACCGGACCGGACGCGGCGGCGCTCGGGCCAGGCGGCGAACAGGGCGCCGAAGACGAACAGCGGCAGGCTCCACCAGATCCACCCCACCATCGGGAAGATCCAGGCATTGAAGCTGGCCGAGGGCGTGGCCTGGTCGAAGGCCAGCAGCGTCAGGTACAGGTCCTCGAAGGCCGCCGAGCGAATGGCGGGGCTGCCGACGGGATCGGTGCTCCGCTCGTAGAAGTTCATCCGCGGGGCAAGCGCCTGCTGGCGGCCCCTGCCGTCGGTCACCTGGATCTCGGCCGCGGTCCATCGCCGGTGGGGCTCGATGCCGTTGCGCAGGCCCGCGAGCTGGACCGTGTAGGGCCCGAGCTGGAACCGCTCCCCGGGCTTGAGGGTGGCGGTGGTGTGAACCACGTAGGACTGGGAGGCGGCGATGGCCACGAACACCATCACCACCCCGAGGTGGACCACGTAGCCTCCGAAGCGGCGCCGGGCACGCGCCGCGCTGCGGAAGAGCGCCTGAGGCAGGGGTTCCCTCTGCTCGCGCATCCGCACCCGCACCGGGAGGAGCATCTCGCGGAGGGTCACCGTGGCCGCGAACCCCGCCAGGCCGAAGGTGAGCAGGGTCAGTCCGCCGCGGAGGCCCGCGGCGAGGCAGACGGCGACCACCGCCACGCCCACCGCCGCCGGCACGAGGAACTGCCGTCGCACCGTCTCGGGCGAGGCGCGCCCCCAGGGCAGCGACGGACCCACGCCCATCAGGAAGAGGATGGCGATGCCCAGCGGCACGGCCATGCGGTTGAAGTAGGGGGCACCCACGCTGATCCGCACCCCGGAGAAGGCCTCGCGGACCAGGGGGAACACTGTCCCCAGCAGCACGGTGAAGGTGAGGGCGGCGAAGAGGAGGTTGTTGAGGAGGATGGAGGTCTCGCGGGAGGCGACCCCGCCCAGGGTGCCCTCGGGGACGAGCAGGGGCCCGCGCACCGCGATGAGGAGGATGGAGACCACCAGCACCGCGCCGAGGAACACCAGGAAGGTGGGGCCGATCTCCGACTGGGTGAAGGAGTGCACCGAGTTGAAGACCCCGCTCCGGGTCATGAAGGTGCCGAGGATGGTGAGGAGGAAGCTCGCCAGCGACAGGCTCACCGTCCACAGCTTCAGGGTGTGCCGCCGCTCCTGCACCATCCCCGAGTGGAGGAACGCGGTGGCGGTGAGCCAGGGCAGGAACGAGGCGTTCTCCACCGGATCCCAGGCCCAGTAGCCGCCCCAGCCGAGCACCGCGTAGGCCCACCACGCCCCGAGGACGATGCCCACCGAGAGGAAGGTCCAGGGGATGAGGGTCCAGCGGCGGAGCGTCGCCATCCAGGCGTCGCCGAGCTGGCCTCGTATCAGGGCGGCCACAGCGATGCCGAACGGCACCACCATCCCCACGTAGCCCAGGTAGAGCATGGGGGGGTGGACCACCATCAGGATGTGGTTCTGGAGGAGGGGATTCGGACCGGGACCGTCCGGCGGGACCGGGCTCACCCGGCCGAAGGGGTTCGCCGGGCCGGCGATGAGGAAGGAGAAGAAGACCCCCACCGCGAGCATCGTCCCCAGGGCGAGCAGGGGGTTGGTGGGCGGGTCGTGCCGGTGGGCCCGGGAGAAGCCGAAGACGTAGACGGCGAGGATCGCGCCCCAGAAGAGGATGGAGCCCTCCAGGGCGCTCCACAGCGACACCACGGTGTAGACCAGCGGGGTCGCCCGGCTGCCCACCATCGACACGTAGTGGACGCTGAAGTCGTGCGTCACCAGCGCGTACACCATCACCAGATTCGCGCCGACCATGCACAGCAGGAAGGCGGTGACGGCGCCGAGGACGATCCTCAGCGCTCCGGCCCGGTGGCGAAGGCCCCCCTCGATGCCCACCACCGCGCCGAAGGCTGCGGCGAGCAGGCCTCCGAGGACCAGGGCCGTGCCCAGGGGGGAGGTCATCGGGCCTCCGCCGTGGGGGCCGAGACCGTGGTCTTCCACTTGTCCGGCCCGTCGCCGGGCTTGGGCGGACGGTACTCGTTGGAGTGGTTCACCATCAGCCGGGAGGAGGTGAAGGTCTGCGACCTGTCGAAGGTGCCCTCCACCACCACGCCGATCCGCTCGCGAAACATCTGGGGCGGAGTCTCGCTCGAGAGCACCGGGACCGAGGGGGCTCCGGGCTGGTCGGTGTCCGCCACCCGGAAGCTGAGGTGGGTATGCGCCGCGTCCCAGCGGAGGCTCCCCGGCTGCACGACGCCGCCGAGGCGGATGGTGGGGCCATAGGCCTTGCTCCCCTGGGCCAGCATCTCGCCCGGGGTCCAGTAGAAGACGAGGTTCTGTCCGATGTTGCCGAACGCCACATAGGCCAGGCCGGCTCCGGCGACCAGCAGGGCCCCGAGGGCGAACAGTCGGTTGCGGGTGGAAGAGGTCACTTTGGCTCCTCCCGAGGGCGGCGCGCCCACAGGGACACCGCGTACAGCGCCAGCCCGGTCCAGCAGATCGCGTACGCCGCCTTGACGTACTCCCAGCCTCCCTGGATCCGCCCCTCTCCCACCGCAGCGAGCACCGAGTGCAGCGCGTTCATCATGCCACCACCTGTTGAGCCCCCGGCGCCGGCTCGGGGACGGTAGTCTCCCGCAACCGGGCCGCGAGCGCGATCCGGTAACGAGCGACCAGGAAGACGATCAGAACCAAGAAGAACGCGGTGATGTTCCACCGGAGCGCGTAGACCATCTGCGGGTCCACCGTTCGCGGGGTCGACTGGACCTGGTGGAGGCTCTTCCACCACTTCACGCTGAAGTAGATGATCGGGACGTCGACCGCGATGATGATGCCGGTGACTGCCGACCAGACCGCGCGCCGTTCCGGGTCGTCCACGAAGCGCCGGAGCGCCATGTACCCCGCGTAGGCGACGAGGAGGATGGCCACCGTCGTCAGCCGCGGGTCCCAGGCCCAGTAGACGCCCCAGGTGGGACGGCCCCAGATCGCGCCGAGGGTGGTGCCGATCGCTCCGAAGACGAGCGCGGTCTCCGCCGACGCCTCGGCCAGGGCGTCGGTCTTCCACGAGGCGCGGAAGAGGTAGACGACGCAGCAGACGAAGTTGATCGTCCCGGAGAGGAGCATCATCTGCACCATCGGGACGTGGGCGTACATGATCCGCTGCACGTCGCCCATCTCGCGGTCCGGCGGGGCCCACACCAGACCCGTCCAGGCCGCGTAGGCAAAGATGCCCAGGGTGCCCAGCACCGCGGCGATCTCCAGTCGACGTCTCATCCGCATCTCCATCGGCTGTCTACTCCTCGACCACCCGGGGGAACAACACGAACCCCAGCCCCCAGTAGAGCAGGTCGAAGCTCCCGAGCAGGGCGATCCACGAGGGGAACTGCGTCATCGGGTCCCCCTCGAAGACCAGCGCCGTTCCCTTGGCCGCGGCGACCAGCGCGGGGATGAGGATGGGGAAGAGCAGCAGGGGCAGGAGCACGTCGCGGGCGCGCGCGTGGCTGGCGATGGCCCCGTAGAGGGTGCCCGGCGCGGCGATGGCCAGGCAGCCGAGCGCGATGATGGTCACCAGCCGGCCCCAGGAGAGGACGATCCGCACGTCGAGCAGCGCCACCAGCACCGGCACCAGGAGCACGCCGAGCGCAGCCAGCAGCACCGCGTTGGCGATCCCCTTCGCGAGGAAGATCGACCGCGTGTCCACCGGGACGAGTCGCAGCCCCTCGAGGGAGCTGTTCTCGCGCTCCACCCGGAAGGATTCGCCGAGCGCCAGGACCGAGGAGAGGAGGAGCGCGAGCCAGAGGTACCCCCCGGCGTTGCGGCGGAGCAGGGCGGTGTCGGGCCCGAGCGCGAAGGAGAACAGGAGCAGGGTGGCGAGGGAGAAGAAGACCAGCGCGTTCACCCGCGCGCGCGAGCGCCACTCGAGCAGCAGGTCCTTCCAGAAGAGGACCCACGTCGAGGCCAGGAGGCCAGGGCGCCTCATGCGGCGATCGCGATCGATCGTCCCTGTTCCAGATGCAATCGGTCCGTGCAGAGCTGAAGCCCCTGTTCGATGTGATGTGTGGCGAGGACGAGCGTGGTCCCGGCGGCGTGCAGCTCCCGGATGCGGGCCTCGAGCTCCGAGACGCCGGCCGGATCGAGCTCGACGAACGGCTCGTCCAGGAGGGCCACCGCGGGCTGCTTGAGGAAGAGGCGCGCCAGGGCCAGCCGGCGGCGCATGCCCGCGGAGTAGGTCCGGACCGGGCGGTCGTCCTTCGGGGAGAGCCCGAGCCGCTCCAGGGCCTCGGACCCGGCGGAGGCCGGCGCGCCGAGGAGCCGGGCCAGGACCGCCAGGTTCTCGAGGCCGGAGAGGTCCTCGTAGACGTAGTTCGCGTGGCCCAGGAGGCCGACCTGCGCGCGCACCGATTCAGGGTCGCGGGCGGCATCGACGCCGAGCACCTCCACCTTCCCCGCGGACGGCCGGACCGCGGTGGCCAGCACGCGAAGGAGCGTGGTCTTGCCCGAGCCGTTGTGCCCGGTCAGCAGGAGCGCGGTGCCGCGGCGCACCGTGAGCGAGAGACGCACGAGCGCCCAGCGCGCCCCGAAGCGCTTGCTGACCTCGTGTAGCTGGAGGGCGGGGGCGAGTTCCACGGGTCCGAGGAGGGCTGAACTGTCCGAAATCGTCCGCGAAGGCAAGCAGGTGACGTGCCACCTGCCGAGCCTGGCCTCGGTAAGCCGGAATTGTTACAGCCGATCGGCGCGCTTTCGGGGAATCTCCGCGGGATTCAAGGCCGCCCGGCTGGCACCCGGGCTGCAGTCGGTGCGCTCCCGGGGAGGGTGCGGACGGGTGAGGGCGACGCATTTGCGCCGTTGGGGTGGGTCCGGGCGGTGGCTGGGCGGGCGGGCGCTTCGCGGTGGCGAGGGGGGCGCCCGCCCGCTGCCCGACACGTCGCGTCCATCCCGCTGTCCGGCCGCCCCACCGGACCCAACTTCGCGCCACCGATGACCTCTCACTCCTTCCTCCGTCGGGCCGGACCGCTGGTCGTGGCCCGGTTCGCGAGTGCGGTGGTGACCACTGTCGTCCCGCTGGTTCTCGCCCGGGCGATGGCCATCGAGGAATACGGCACGTACAAGCAGCTCTTCCTGGTCGGGGTGACGCTGACCTCCATCCTCGCCTTCGGCGTCCCGCAGAGCCTCTACTACTTCCTCCCGCGGACCGAGCAGGGACGGCCGTACATCGTCCACGTCCTGGTGCTCCTCGCCGGGGCAGGCGCGGTGGCGGCGACGCTGGTCCTCGTGGCCACGCCGTGGATCGGCGAGCTGTTCTCCGCGCCGAGCCTTCCCGACTACCGGTACGCGCTCGCCACCTACGCCGGCTTCTTCCTCGCCGCCTCGCCGCTGGAGACGCTCTTCACCAGCCAGGGCCGCACCGGTGTGGCCGCGGTGAACTACCTGGTCTGGGACTCGCTCCGGGCGGCGGCGATGACCGTGCCCATCCTCCTCGGGCTCGGGCTGCACGCGACGATGTGGAGCGTGGCCGGACTGATGGTGGTGCGGACCCTGGCCACCTGGACGCTGGCGGCGAATGCCGCTCCAGGCCCGTGGTGGAACGGGGCGGCGCTGCGGGCCCAGCTCGCCTACGCGCTTCCGTTCGGAGCGGCCATGGCCATCTCGGTGCCACAGCATTCGCTGCACCAGTGGGTGGTCAGCGCCCAGTTCGACCCGGCGCTGTTCGCCATCTACACCGTGGGCTGCTTCCAGTTCCCCATCGTGGACCTGCTCTACACGCCCACCACGGAGGTGCTGATGGTGCACGTGGGCGAGCTCGAGCGGGCGGGACGCCTGGCGGACGCGGTGGCTCTCTCTCGCGACGCCTCGGCGCGGCTGGCCTTCGTCTTCGTCCCCACCTGCGCCTTCCTGATCGCCGCGGCGCCGGCGTTCATCGAGGGAGTGTTCGGGCCGAAGTTCCTGGACGCGGTGCCCCTCTTCCGGGTGAGCACGCTGGCGGTGCTCTTCGGGTGCTTCCCGCTCGATGGCCTGCTCCGGGCCCGGGGTGAGACCCGCGCCATCCTCCTCTCCTACATGGTGAAGGCGCTGATCACGGTCCCGATGGTGCTCCTCCTGGTCGGGATGTTCGGGCTGATCGGCGGGGTCCTCTCCTGGTTGCTCGCCGAGGCAGTGGGGAAGGTCCTCCTCGTGGCCCGACTGCCCCGGGCGCTGCAGCTCGCCTCTCCGCGGAAGCTGCTGGGGCTGGTGCCGTTCCGGGACGGGCTCCAGGCGACCCTGGCCGCCGGCGTCTCGGTGGCGGTGATGCTGATCTGGCACCGGGTCATCGCCGGCCGCTTCGACTTCCTGCCGCACACCTTCTTCTGGCGCCTGGTCCCGCTCGCCTCGGACGCGCTGGTCTTCCACGTCACCTACGTGGCCGTGCTCCACGCACAGGGGATCCGGGTGTTCCGGGTGCTGTCGCTGCTCCGGCGCCCCCGTCCGGCGACGGCCCCGGTCCTCCCGGCCCAGCCCGACCCCGGGGAGCCCGCCGAGGCTCCGGTCCTCTGAGGGCGCGAACGATGGGCGCGACGCTGGTCGTCCTGGCCGACTTCACCCCCCGCGGGGACCGTACCCTCGACCTGTTCTTCGGCCGGATGGGCCGCCAGGTCCGGAAGGCGGGGTGGCCGGTGCGGATGCTCTTCTACGCTCCGCCCACGCCGGAGTTCGCCCGGGAGATGGAGTCGGCAGGCATCGAATGGGGCACGGCTCCCTTCCCGCTGCGCAAGGACCCGGCCCGTTTCTGGAGGGGGCTCGCCGGGGGCCCGGTGGTGGTCCAGTCGCACTTCGTCTCCCCGTTCGATCCGCTCCTGCTCCTCGCGCGGGCCACCGGCCGCATCGCGCGCCTCCAGGCGGTGGACCACGCGGGGAATCTCGTCTCCCACAAGGGGCCGCTGATGCGCGGCGCCGAGCGCCTCCGGGGCGCCGTCGCCCGGCGGCTGGTGGACGAGGCCATCGGGGTCTCCAGCTTCGTGGCCCGGCGGCTGGTCTCGCTCGGGCTGGACCCGGAGCGGGTGAAGGTGGTCCACAACGGCATCGACGTCGGACGCTGGCCCGGCCGGAGCGGGGCGCGCCGGCCCGGTCCGCCCCGCCTGGCTTACGCGGGTCGGCTGCACCCGGAGAAGGGCATTCACGTGATGCAGCGCGCCTTCGAGCGGCTCGAGCGACGGCTGCCCGGGGTGGAGCTCTTCCTCGCCGGCGAGGGTCCCGAGCGGGAGCAGCTGGGAGGGTGGGCCCGGGCCAGGGCAGTCCAGCTGCTCGGGACGGTGCGGGGGCTCGGGCCGCTGTTCCGGGACATCGACGTCCTTCTCGCCCCGACGCTGGTGAACGAGTCGTTCGGGCTGTCGGCGGCCGAGGCCATGTGCTCCGAGGCGGCGGTGGTGGCCTCGGACGTGGGCGGGCTGCCGGAGGTGGTCGGCGACTGCGGCCGGCTGGTGCCGCGGGGCGACGCGGACGCGCTGGCCGACGCGGTGGTGGAGCTCTGCACGGACCTCGACGGCTGCGCAGAGCTGGGGCGGCGGGGACGGGCCCGGGTCCTGGAGCGCTTCACCCTCGATCGCGCCGTGGACGCGCTGGCCGGATCGGCCCAGGCATTCCTCGCACGGGTCGACGCGGGCGGTCGCGGCTAGGGGCTCGGTCCAGCAGCCCGGGTCCGCAGCTCGCAGCTCGCAGCTCGGGTGGCCGTGGCGATTTCGTCGATTGCCAGCCCGCCCTCCGACCGACCTTTGGTGTACCGAAACTGTTTACCAGGCTGCGTAACAGCCCCGCGTCGTAGCGTGCGCTCCTCTCTCACGAGCCCGAGGAGGCGCTGTTGCACGCACTCGCAAGGACCCTGGGACTGGCAGCAGGACTCTTTTCCCTTGCTGCCCTGGCTGCTGGAGCGGACGGAAGCTGGTCCTGGTGCTCACAACCCAAGCGACTCGCGGCGAACCCCGCCGGGCGGACCTTCCACGTGAGGACGTCGGGCAGTGACCCGAGGTCCTGCCCGGACTGGTCGGGCTACACCTTCCGTACCATCTCCGCGGCCGCCAAGTGCGCGCGGGGCAAGGACACCATCTACGTCCACGCCGGAACCTACGGTCCGGTGCAGCTCAGCAACCTCTGGCCGAGCGACACCGTCCTCATCGCCAACGCTCCCGGCGAGAGCCCGGTCATCGAGGGCTGGGGCGGCATCCCCGACTTCGGCGCGATCGTCGGCATGTGGCGGGTGAGCAACATCGCCATCCAGGGGCTCACCATCCGGAACACCGGGGTGAGCGACCCGGAGCGCGGCGGCTACGGCATCCATGCCTACGAGTCGACCTTCGTGAAGATCTACTTCAACACGGTCCACGACACGGCCCGGCACGGCATCCTCACCAACGGGCACCAGATCGAGGTGGTGGGCAACGAGATCTACAACACCGTGATGCGGAACCAGTGGTTCAAGGCCGACTACTGGGACGCGGCGGTCACCAGCCAGCCGGACCGCAACCAGTGGGGCTACAAGCTCATCGGCAACTCCATCCACGACAGCTACGGGGAGTGCGCCGACGTGCTGGCCGTCGACGGAGCCACGGTCGAGGGGAACCGGATCTACAACTGCGTCAGCAGCAACCTCTTCGTCTCCACGTCCCAGAACGTCACGGTGAACCGGAACTGGATCTACGCCAACAGCGACAAGTTCAACCGTCGCGACTACGGGACGCGCGCCACCGGCATCCAGCTCGCGAACGAGGGGAAGTCGGTCGGCTGGACCCTGAACAACATCCGCGTCACCAACAACATCATCGAGTGGGTCAGCCAGGGCATCCGGTACTGGAAGGCGCCGCACTCGGGCCAGGCGGTGAAGGACACCTACGGGAACCTCTACGTGGCGTTCAACAACTTCAACCGGACCCAGTTCTCCCCCGTCCGGCTGGACACCCCCGAAGGGTGGGCCCCGCGCGGGACCAACCGCTTCCGCCGCAACTTGGTCCTCAACTCGAGCAAGTACAGCTGGTTCTCCACGGACCAGTGGGGCTCGTGGGATCTGACCGGGAGCTGGAACTACGGAAAGAACGTCACTGCCGCCAACCCGGGCATCCAGGACACCTGGGGCAGCTACATCCCGGCGTACGATCTGCGCTCCGGCGCGGTGATCCGCTGGACGGTCCCGCCGTGGTCCGAGCCGGACATGCCCTCGACTGACTTCCACTGCAAGTCACGCAGCCAGAACGACTGGAACACGCCCGGCGCCATCAACTGACGGTCGCTCGGGCGCGCTGATCTCGCGGCGGGTGGCTTGCGATCGACGGGCCGCCCGCCGCGGGTCCATCCGGACGGGTGGCTCCGCCTTGCCGGGTTGCCTGCCACGGGTGCATCCAGGTAGGCGCTCGACTGCGGCCGACGCTCGCACGCCTGCTTACCGACCGAGCTTAATTGTGGGCAAATGTTCACAACGCGGCAAAACATCCCTGCGTCGTACCTTGCGCCCCTCTCTCGAGCCCCTAGGAGGCGCTGTTGCACGCACTTGGAAGGACCCTGGGCCTGGCGGCAGGACTCTTCTCCCTCGCTGCCCTGGCTGCTGGCGCGGATGGAAGCTGGACCGACTGCGCGCCGCCCCTGCGTCTCACCCCCGACCCGGCCGGTCGGACATTCCACGTCGCGACCTGGGGAACGAATCCGGGGACCTGTCCCGGCGACGGCTACACCTTCCGGACCATCGGCGCCGCCGCGAAGTGCGCGCGGGGAAAGGACACCATCTACGTCCACGCCGGGACGTACGGTCCGGTGCTGATCTCCAACCTCTGGCCGTCGGACCGGGTGCTGATCACCAATGCGCCGGGGGAGAGCCCGGTGATCGACGGCTGGAGCGGCGTGGCCGACTACGCGGCGATCCTCGGCCTGTGGCAGGTCAGCAACTTTGCCATCCAGGGGCTCACCGTCCGCAACACCGGGGTCTCCGACGCCGAGCACGGTGGGTACGGGATCCGGGTGAGCCAGTCGACCCACGTGAAGCTGTACTTCAACACGGTCCACGACACCGCGAGGCACGGCATCATCACCGACGGCCACCAGATGGAGGTGGTCGGCAACGAGGTCTACAACACCGTCATGCGGAACCGGTGGTGGCAGGCGGACTACTGGGACGCGGCGGTGGCCAGCGATCCGCACCGCAACCAGTGGGGGTACAAGCTCATCGGCAACTCCATCCACGACAGCTGGGGCGAGTGCGCCGACGTCCTGGCGGTGGACGGGGCCACGGTGGAGGGGAACAAGATCTCCAGCTGCGTCAGCGCGAACCTCTTCATCTCCGGCTCACGGAACGTGACCGTGAACCGGAACTGGATCTTCGCGGCGAACGACCAGTACAACCGGCCGGACTACGCCTACCGGGCCACCGGCATCCTGCTGGCGAACGAGGGCAGCTCGGTGGGGTGGTCGGTCAGCAACGTCCGGATCACGAACAACATCGTCGAGTGGGTCTCGCAGGGCCTGCGCTACTGGCACGCCCGGACCGGCGGAGCCGTCGCCGACACGTACGGAAACCTCTACGTCGGCTTCAATAACTTCAACCGGACGCAGTTTGGCCCCATCCGCTTCGACGCCCCCGACGGGGGATGGCCCAGCGCGGGCAGCCGGCTTCATCACAACCTGGTGCTGAACCAGAGCGGCTACAGCTGGTTCTCCACCGACAGCTGGGGGGCCTGGGACGTCGAGGGCAACTGGAACTACGGCCCGAGCACGACCGCGAGCAGCCCGGGCATCGCGGACACCTGGGGCAGCTACATCCCCGCGTACGAGCTGAAGCCGGGTTCGGTGATCCGCTGGACGGTGGCGCCCTGGTCCGAGCCGGAGATGCCCTCGGTGGACTACCACTGCCAGAGCCGAAGCCAGGACGACTGGAACACGCCCGGCGCGGTCAACTGAATCCTCCCCGAGCTCGGCACGGGCGCCGCGAGTACCGGCCAACGTCGGACTCGACCCTGCGACCTTCCGGATGGTGAGGAGGCGAGCGAGCATCTCTCGGAGCAGGCGATCGCTCCCCTGTCAGCCGCACGACCTGCTTCGGATGTACCCAAACTGTTTACAAAGATTCATAGCCGTCTGCGTCGTAAGAGGCCCGCCTCACCAGAGCCGAGGAGGCGGAGGCGGTGTTGCACGCGATCGGAAGGATCCTGGGACTGGCCGTGGTGCTGCTCGCGTCCGGCGCGCTCGCCGCCGGCGCGGACGGAAGCTGGACGTCCTGCGCGAAGCCGGCGCGGCTCCAACCTGACTGGAGTGCACGGTTGTTCCACGTCGCCACGTGGGGCACGGACCCGGGGTGGTGTCCAGGGAACGGCTACACCTTCCGGACCATCGCCGCGGCGGCGAAGTGCGCCAAGGGCAAGGACACGATCTACGTGCACGGCGGGACGTACGGTCCCGTCCTGCTCATGAATCTCTGGCCGAGCGACCGCATCCTGATCACCAACGCTCCCGGCGAGAATCCGGTCATCGACGGCTGGGGCGGTGTCCCCGACTTCGGTGCGGTGCTCGGGCTCTGGCGGGTGAACAACGTCGCCATCCAAGGACTCACGGTGCAGAACACCGGGGTGCCGGACGCCGAGCACGGCGGCTACGGCATCAACGTGTCCGAGTCGAGCTCGATCAAGCTCTACTACAACACCGTTCACGACACGGCCCGGCACGGGATCATCACCGACGGCAGCTCGATGGAGATCGTCGGAAACGAGGTCTACAACACGGTGATGCGGAACCAGTACTGGCAGTCGAACTACTGGGACGCCGCGGTCTCGAGCAAGCCGACCAAGAACCAGTGGAGCTGGAAGCTCATCGGCAACTCCATTCACGACAGCTACGGCGAGTGCGCCGACGTCCTGGCCGTCGACGGGGCAACGGTGGAGGGGAACCGGATCTACAACTGCGTCTCGGTGAACCTCTTCGTCTCCAACTCCCAGAACGTCACCGTCAACCGGAACTGGATCTACGCCAACACCGACAAGTACAACCGCCGCGACCTCGGTTACCGGGCCAGCGGAATCCAGCTCGCCAACGAGAGCACCTGGGTCGGGTGGTCCCTCAAGAACATCCGGATCACGAACAACATCGTCGAGTGGGTGAGCCAGGGACTCCGCTACTGGCGAGCCCACTCCGGCGGGAGCGTGACCGACACCTACGGCAGCCTCTACGTCGGGTTCAACGACTTCAACCGGACCAAGTATTCACCGATCCGCTTCGATACTCCGGAGTGGGGCTGGCCCTCGTCGAACAGCAGGCTCCGACAGAACATCGTGCTCAACGCCAGCGGGTGGTCGTGGTTCTCGACGGGCGAGTGGGGCGCCTGGAACGTGGACAAGAACAAGACTTACGACTGGAGTTGGAGCACCTACAACCCCGGCATCAACGACCCCTACGGCACGTATACCTGGGCGTACCGCTGGCGATCGGGGGCGTGGCAACGCTGGACCGTGGCGCCGTGGTCCGAGTGGGACATGCCGGCCGAGGACTACCACTGTGCCGACCGGGACCAGAACGAGTGGAACAGTCCCGGCGCGGTCAACTGAGGGTGCCGCTTCCTACTGCCGCGCGCAGCTGGTCACGCCGCCGTCGGCTGCCGGCCCCTCGTCACAGACGAAGTAGCCGATCCGCTGATCGCCCGTCCCACCCACCAGGCCGACCGCCCAGACGGCGGTGATGATGCCGGCGCGGAAGTTGATCGGCGCCGTGTAGAGATCGAGGTTGGTCTCCGGGGGTGACGGTCGAATGGTCAGGGGAAGGGCGGGGTTCGGGTCGATGTCCTGATAGCCATCGACGATCCCGACGCCGGACGCTCCCTGCCGGAAGGACATCGACGCCTCGGTGAGGGAACGTTCCCAGGTTCCTCCGTCTGCGATGCCGTCGGCGATCGGGGGCGCATTCGGCATCACGGTGACGAACCGGAACCGCGCCTTCCCGGCCGCCGGCGCCTCGGCGTGCTCGATGTACTGCTGCAGCCGGTATGGTCCCTGCGACCCGGCGGCGAGCAGACCCACGGCGGTGATGGTGTATGTGCCGTGCGCGTTGATGGTCTGTTCCGTGAGGTCGGTCCCCACCGCGGTGTCACAGGTCCCCCCGGGAGCCACCGCGCGGAAGTCGAGCGACGCCCCGGGGTCGATGTAGATGACGCGGCTCATCGCCGGGTACGTGAGGCCTCCGCTGATCTGGTTGGCCGCGAGCACCGGGGATCCCCAGCTCTGGCTCGCGGACTGCTTGACGCAGATGTCGATGGGCGGCGCGTCGGGGGAGAGGTTCCCGAAGCGAACCCACGCTTTGTTCTGCGGCGGACCGTTGTTCCCGCCGCCGCCGTCCGAATCGTCGCTGCAGCCCAGCCACGCCACCGTCAGGACCGCCGCCATTGCCGCCACGAACCGCTTCATCGCGCTGCCTCCCTGGGTACACCCCGAGCGGCCCATGGATGGGCACTGGGTCGGCCACGCGGAACGGTGCCCAACCCGGTGATGTTCACTGTCGACCGCCCATCGCTTGGATTGTTCCGCGGTGTGCACGGTCGGGCACAGCGCGCGGCGCGGCCCGCGGCTCCTCACGCCAGCGGCGCGGGGCCACGGAGCTCCCCGATCGCCGGCGAGCGGGTTCCGGCCGGGGGCGAAACGACGGTCAGCGAGGCGCGAGGAAGGCGCGCGCGACGGCGGCCGGGTCGGGCGATTGCAAAACTCCGCTCTGGACCGCCGCGCCATGGCACCCGGCGAGGATCGCCAGCCGGACGGGGGTCATCCCCCCGAGCGCGAAGCAGGGCAGCGGCGATGCAAGTCGGGCGAGGCGCGCGAACCCCTCCGGGCCGAGTGGCGCCCGTGCATCATGGGGCTTGGACCCGGGAGCGAAGACCGGGGAGAGGAGGACGGCATCGCAGCCGCGAACCTCCGCGAGCTCGGCCTCGGAGTGCACCGCGGCGCTGATCCACCGTCCGGGAGGAAGCCAGGGACGCACCTCCCGGGGGCGCGGCGCATCGACCGGAAGATGCAGGTGAGCCTCCACCAGGAGCGCCACGTCGAGCCGCCCGTTCACCGCCAGCTGGGCGCCGGACGTTCCGGTGAGCGCCGCGAGCCACCGGGCCCGCTCGAGGAAGCCACGCACCGGTGCGCCCGGGTCACGGTGCTGGATGCACACCTCCGGGCCGAGCGCGGCCACGGCCTCGAGCGCCGCGCGGTGGGCCTCCTCCGGCAGGGTCCAGTCGGTGACGACGATGAGCCGCGGAAGCCTCAGTCGACGAGGCCCTCGAGCGGGCTGGAGGCCGAGCCGTACGCCTTGCGCGGGATGCGCCCGGCGAGGAACGCCGAGCGCCCGGCCTCGATCGCGAGCTTCATCGCGTGCGCCATCCGGACCGGGTCCTTCGCCCCGGCGACGGCGGTGTTGAGGAGCACCCCGTCGCAACCGAGCTCCATGGCGATCGCCACGTCCGACGCCGTTCCCACCCCCGCGTCGACGATGACCGGCACCTTCACCACCTCGCGGATGAGGCGGATGTTGTGCGGGTTGCGGATGCCCAGGCCCGACCCGATGGGGGCGGCGAGCGGCATCACCGCCGCGCAGCCTGCGTCCTCCAGCTTCCTCGCGGTGATGGGGTCGTCCGAGGTGTAGGGCAGGACGGTGAACCCCTCCTTCACCAGGATGCGGGCGGCGGCGACCGTCTGCTCGACGTCGGGAAAGAGGGTGCGCTCGTCGCCGAGGACCTCGAGCTTCACCCACTTGCTCATTCCCAGCTCGGCCGCCAGGCGGCAGGTCCGGACCGCGTCCTCCGCGGTGTAACAGAGGGCGGTGTTGGGAAGGAGCGTCATCCGGCTGGTGTCGATCCAGTGGAGGAGCGAGGCCTCGCCCTTCGCGCTCAGGTCCAGCCGGCGCACCGCCACGGTCACGATCTCCGCGCCCGAGGCCTCGTGGCAGCGCTTCATGACCTCGTGGCTCGGGTACTTCCCGGTGCCGATGAGGAGACGGGAACCGAACCGCTTGCCCGCGATGACCAGAGCGTCGTCCATGGCGGGACTTCTAAACCCCTCCGCCCACGAACGTCACCACTTCCAGCGTATCGCCCTCGCGGAGGGCGACTTCCGGATGCTGCGCCTGGCGAAGCACCTCGCCGTTGAGCTCCACCGCCACCCGGCCCCTGACCCCGAGCTGGGCCACGAGCGCGGCGACCGTCAGCCCGTCGGCGACCTCCCGCGGCTCTCCGTTGACGGTCAACCTCACTCCGCCGCCTCCGAGGGCTGGCGCCGGAGCAGCGGATCCGACAGGTAGGTGTCGGTCAATCGCCGCGGGCGCCGGAACCGGTTGAGCTGATGGCGGAAGAAGGCCCCGGCCAGCAGCCGTGCCCGCCGCCCCCAGCCGAGGTCCCGCAGCGCGGCGCGGAGGACTCCCAGACGCTGGAGCCGCAGCTCGGTGAGCTGGACCACGTGGGCGAGGAAGGGCTCGGTGTGGCGGAGCACCTCGTGCTCGGTGCCGAGCCGCCGCTGGATGAAGCGCGCCAGCCGCGGAAGCGCGAGCAGGGTGAGGAGGTTCGCCCCGAGCAGGTCGTCGGCGAGGCCGGGGCGCTCGGCCAGGAGCCGGACCGTCTCCGTCTCCCCGAAGGCGACGTGCCGCTCCTCCTGGCGCGCAGCCCCCTCGAGCAGCCGGACGATCTCCGGCGAGTCCACGGTATCGATCAGGGCCTGGAACACGGCGAGCACCAGCCCCTCGCCCACCGCCATCTCGGTCGCCACGTGCTCGGCGTAGTCGGTCCCCATCGCGCCAGTGGAGAGGAAGCGCACCACGGGGTGGGGTGGTCCGGGGGTCGTCCCGAGCAGGGCGTGAATCCGCAGGAACACCCGGACGTGGGCGAGCTCCTCGCTCGCCTGCCGGGCGAAGAAGGTGGCGGCCTCGAGCGACGGCGCGCCGTACAGCCAGTGCCCGACCTGGATGCCGGTCACCTCGCCGTAGAGGAACTGGTCCACGATCCAGGCGAGCAGCGCGCGGTCGCGCGGCAGCCGGAACCGCGCCCCGGCGAAGTCGAAGCGCAGCTCGTCGCGGCTCACGCGCATCGGGCTCTTTCCCGGGTCCACGGCGAACAGTCTAACGCGGGGTGCCCGGGGCTTCCTCCCGCGGTAACCTGCATGCCACGTTGGGTCCACGGAGCCTCCGAGCGCTGGTCGAGGTCGACTCCCCCGCATGGCCCGGGCTCGAGGACGCGTTCGCCGGGGCACGGAACGGTGTCGAGGTCCTGCCTCGGGATGCGGCCCGGAGCGCCGCGACCTTGGACGCGCTTCAGGTCACGGCTCAGTCGACCCTCGGCGCAGTGGCGTACGAGACCGGGGGCCTTCTCATCGACCGTGGTTGGATCCGGCTCCTCGGCGGGGGTTGCGAACGCGGGGAGGGTCTCGCGGACTGGAACGGCCTCGCCGAGACGCCGCAGCTCGACGGTGCGAGCGGTCTGTTCATTGTCGGCTACGACCTGATCGGCGGTTTCTTCGCCCTCGACGGCGCTGCAGGTGGAGAGGCGATCTACTTCGCGCCCGACACGCTCGGATGGGACCGTCTCGAGCGAGGGTACACCGGGCTCGTCCACTTCCTTCTCCAGGCGGATCTCGACGCCTACTACCCGCTTCGATGGAGGGCCTGGGAAAGCGAGGCGGCTGAAGTTCCCTTCGACCATGCACTGTCGCTCTACCCGCCCCCTTTCATGAAGGAAGGAAAGGACCTGAGTCGGGTGAGCCGGCGTGCAGTTCCCGCCCGCGAGCTCTGGGCCCTGGGCCAGGACTTTGCGTCGCAGCTCGGTGGGCCCGGTGAGCCCGACTGACACGGAGATCGCGGAGGAGGCGAGAGCCCTGCACCGCACGGCCTACGTCGCCGACGCGCACGCGGACGCGCTCCTCTGGAACCGGGACCTCCGGGTCCGGCACCGGCGAGGGCACGTGGACTTCGTCCGCCTCGCCGAGGCCGGGGTGCGACTTCAGGTCTTCACCGTCGTCTCCCGCGGGTTCCCGTTCATCGGGGGTTTCCCGGCCTTCGCCCTCGCCCACGGCTGGCCGCTCGACGCCGTCCGGAGCCCCTGGACGCGCACCCTGTTCCAGATCGACCGGATGACCCGTGCGTGCGATGGGGGTCCGGCCGTGCTCGCGAGGAGACCCGTGGACCTGGCGGTGGCCGAACGGGAAGGGCGGCTCGCCTGCGTCCTGGGCATCGAGGGGGGCCACGCCATCGAGGGCCAGGTGGAGCGGGTGGGCGAGCTGGCCCGTCAGGGCGTGGCGTTCATGGGCCTCACCCATCTCGTGCCGAACGAGCTCGGCGGCTCATCCTTTCCCTTCCGCGGACGGCGGGGCCTCACCGCGCTCGGAGCACGGGTGCTCGAGGCGATGGCGGCGCACGGGCTCGCGGTCGACGTGGCCCATGCCTCGCGGCGGCTCCTCGCGGCCCTGCTCGAGCAGCGGGAGGCCCGAGTCTTCTGCTCCCACACCGGGGTGGCCGCGCTCGGACCGAGGTGGCGCAACCTCGACGATGCCGCGCTCCGCCGCATCGCCGACCGCGGGGGCGTCGTCGGGATCATCTTCGGAACGCCCTACCTCGGAAGCCGGCGCCTGGAGGCGGTGGCGGACCATCTGGAGCACGCCGTCCGGGTCGCGGGGGAGGAGGCGGTCTGCCTCGGCAGCGACTTCGACGGCCTTGTCCCGCTCCCGGCCGGCATGCGGGACGTCACCGACCTGTGGAAGCTGACGGCGATCCTCCTGCAGCGCGGTCACCCCCGGGCCCGGGTGGAGCGCATCCTCGGGCTGAACCTCCGCCGGTTCCTGACCGAGGTGCTGGGGGAGCTCGAACGGCGGTCAGCCCGCGGTGACGAGGGTGGGGCGGAGCCGCGGCTCGACCGGCGCCGCCCAGGGTAGTTCGCTCGACCCTCAGCGCGGACCGGACCGAGGGCGAGCGGCGAGAAGCCGGCAGAAGGTCTCGACGTCCGTGAACAGCGTGTCGCCGGCGAATCGCAGGCTCTCGATGGACCGGGCGGCTGCATCCGGGTGGCCCGCGCCACAGGCGTCTTCGATCAGGATGGGGAGGAAGCCCAGATCCGCCCCGTGCCGGGCGGTCGGCTCGATCCCGATCTCGAGTGCGATGCCGACCAGGGCCACGGCGATGACCCCGCAGTCCCGCAGCGCGAACTGGAGCGGAGTCCCCTCGAAGGCGGACATGGCCAGCTTGTCGAAGATCGCCTCACTGGGCCGTGGCTGCAGCTCGGGCGCCAAGGCGAAGCCCGGCGAGTCGCGCAGGAACCACGGTTTCACCAGCTCCGGCCGGTCCACCTTCTGCCAGGCCATCGCCATCCGGTACTGCGAGGCCCCCATGAGCTCGTGCGGAAGTGACAGGTGCCGCGTGAAGAGCACGCGCATCCTGGCGTCGCGGGCGGCCGACACGGCCCGCTGAACCCGTTCCATGATCCGGGCGCCGTCGGCGATCTGCCGGACGATGCCCACTTGCATGTCATAGACGAGCAGCGCCATCTGCTCGGGATCGACCGCTTCCTCGAGGGTGCGGGGAATCGGAAAGGTGGGCATGTCCTCCTCCTAATTGCCTGACCGGGCTCGCACCCGGTCGAGGAAGCGGCCGAGCGCCGCGTTGAACGCCTCGGGCTGCTCGAGGTTCGCCAGGTGACCGGCGGCGGGGATCTCCACGAGCTCCGCCCCCGGCACCAGCTCCGCCATCGCCCGTGCCTTCGCCGGCGGCGTCAGGACATCGTCGCGACCGACCAGCACCAGGACCGGCCCTCCGAAGCGGGCGAGGATGTCCCGCGCATCGGAGCGGAGCGCCATTCCCTGCTGGGCCGCGGCCAGACCCTCGGGAGACTGGGCGGTGATCCATGCCGAGACCCGGGCCCGGAGCTCGGGAGAGGCCGAGGGTCCGAGTAGCCGAGCGACGCTCGGCAGGAGCACCGTCGAGCCCTTCGCCAGCACCTCCTGGGCGCTCGTCTCGCGGCGCACCCGCGCCTCCGCATCGTCGGCAGCGGTTTGCGTGTCGGCGAGGATCAGGGCGCGGACCCGGCCGGGGTCGCTCCGGAGCAGCGCCAGGGACGCGTACCCGCCCATGGACACCCCGCCCACCACCGCCGAATCGACGGCGAGGTGATCGAGCAGCGCGAGCACGTCGTCCGCCATCGCGCCCATCTCGCTCGGGCCGGCGCCCGTACCGCTCCCCCCGAACCCGCGCAGGTCGGGCACGATGAATCGCGCGCGGCCCGCGAGCGCGCTCCACTGCGGATCGAACATCTCGCCCAGGAGCGGGAAGGCGTGGAGCAGCACCACCGGCGGCCCGCTGCCGACGTCGCGAAAATGGAGACGCATTCCTCCAGGCGCGGTCCATGTAGGCATGGTCCGTGACATGGATCGGCGCGAGCACTCCGTGCAAGCTTTCGGACGGTCCCTTGCTACCCCCTGCCCTCGAGTCGGCACTCGCCTCGATCCCGGAGTCTCAGGCCGTCCGTCTCCGTCAGGTCTGCCACGGGGCGGCATCGACGCTCGCCCGGCTCACCGACCTGGACCTGCTCCAGTACGAGTCCCCGGTGACTGCTGCCAGCCTCGACCTCTCCACCTGGGAGGAGATGGCTCCGGTGGTCGCCGCCACGCTCCGGGACGTGAACGCCTTCATCGACCTCGTCCGCACGCAGCTCGCCGCCGGGCAGCCCTCGCCGAAGGGCAACGGGCTGGCCTCGCTCGTGGAGGACGCGGTGCTCGACGATGCAGCCCGCGCCCGGCTGGAGCGGGTGCTCGAGTCGGCCGCGTCACAGCTCTTCGAGCAGGTGCAGACGCTCGGGGTGAAGGTGCGCGAGCCGGGCGTCGTCGCCGACCGCTGGAACCTCCTCGCCGAGGTGCAGGCCTCGCGGACCCGCTTCCGGGAGCAGATCGGCACGCTGGTGTTCGACCTCGTGGCACCGTTCGCCGACGTCGAGCGCTCGGAGGTGGTGCCCGGTCACGCCGACGAGGTGGGCGGCGCGGTGAGCGTCCGCGCGGCGGTGGCCGACCTGCGCCGCATCCTCGAGGCGCGCGCCGCCAAGCTCCGCCAGGCCAGCTCCGAGGACGTGCAGTGGCACGCCCAGCACCTCGAGCAGGAGATGGACGCCTTCGGGCGAACGGCCCCCTACCGCTCGCTTCGAGCCCAGGACAAGCGGCGGCTCATCGAGTACCGCCACGCGGTGCGGGAAATGGCCACGCAGCCGCTCCCGGCGAAGGCGGACGTGATGGAGGCCTGCCAGCGGGTGCTCGAGCTGGTGACGGGACTGGCGGTGGTGAACCAGCGGGCGCTCCTCGTCCGGCACGATCACGAGGTCTGGGCGCGGAGCGGGGTGAGGCTGGAGCAGGCCGAGGCGCTCCTGGCCATCGACCGGCGCGCCGCGGCCGTGGCCCTGGCCGAGGCGGCCGAGGTCGCCGCCGGCCTCTACGGAAGGAGCGACGCGCTCGACGAGTTCCTCCGCCGGGCGCGGAAGCGGAGCCTGGCTCTGGTCCCTGCCGAGGAGGTGGGACCGGTGGTCGAGGAGTTCCGCGCGCTGCTCGCCAGCCTCCCCTTCTCCGAGTGACGCACCCGGTTTGTTCCATGGGGTAGGGTGCGCCCGCCCCGATGTCCGAGCTCCGACCGCTGCGCGAGGCCGACCTCTCCCGGGTGGAGGCCGTCTTCACCGACGTGGACGGCACCCTCACCACCGCCGGCCGACTCCGCGCCTCCACTCTCGCGGCGCTGGAGCGCCTCGACCGGGCGGGGGTCCCGGTGGTCCTGGTGACGGGGCGCCCTGCCGGGTTCGCCGAGGCCTGGGCCCGCACGCTCCCCGTCTCGGGGGTCATCGCCGAGAACGGCGGGGTGTCGGTGCGGCTCGACGCTCGCGGCGCGCTCCGCAAGGCCTACGCCCGTCCGGCGTCGGTCCGCGCCCGGGAGCGCCGCCGGCTGTCCCAGGTGATCCACTCCGCGTTGCGCGTCGTGCCCGGGGCGCGCATGTCCACCGACAGCCGTTACACCGAGGTGGATCTGGCCATCGACGTCAACGAGGAGGTCCGGCTCCCGCCGGAGGCCGCGCAGAGGCTGGAGGCGTTCCTGGCCGCGCGCGGGGTGAACGCGGTGCGCTCCAGCGTCCACCTCAACGCGTGGATCGGGCCCTTCGACAAGGCCTGGATGGTGCGCCGCTTCCTCCGGACGGTCTTCCGCGAGCGACTCGCGCCGGACGACCGGCGCTGGGTCTACGTGGGTGACAGCGTGAACGACGCACCGCTCTTCGCCGCCTTCGCCCTGAGCGTGGGCGTGGCGAACGTGCGCTCCGTGCTGGGGCTGCTGCCACACCGGCCCCGCTTCGTGACCCGTTCGCCCGAGGGAGCAGGGTTCGAGGAGGTGGCGCGGGCCGTGCTGCGGGCGAGGGAGGGCGCGCGGTGAGCCTGGTTCGCCTCGAGCTGCAGCGCGGGCTCGGACGCCATCTCCGCGCCGGGCACCCGTGGGTGTTCCGGAAGGCCGTGGAGAGGCTGCCGAGGATTCCGCCGGGCAGCGTGGTGGACCTCACCGAGGGCGGGAAGTTCGTCGCCCGCGGGTACTTCGACCCGCTGAGCCCCATCGCCGTCCGGGTGCTGACCCGCGACTCGCGCGAGGCCATCGACGGAGATTTCTTCCGCCGCCGCGTTCGATCCGCCTGGGAGCTGCGGGAGAGGCTCCTCGACCGGACCGACACCGACAGCTTCCGGCTGGTGCACGGGGAGTCGGACGGCCTCCCGGGGGTGGTGGCCGACCTCTACGCGGGCACGGTGGTGCTGAAGCTCTACTCGGCCGGCCTCACCCCGGTGCGCGGCATGCTGGTGGACTCTCTGCGCGCCCTTCCGGGCGTCCGCGCGGTGCTGGGCCGGGACCAGCTGGCCGGCGAGGAGGGCGCCGAGGAGCGGAAGGGTGGAGCGCGGCTCCTGTGGGGCGAGGAGCCTCCGGACCCGGTGGTGATCCTCGAGCGCGGCGTCCGCTTCGGCGTCGACGTGCGGCGGGGGCAGAAGACCGGCTTCTTCCTCGATCAGCGCGAGAACCGAGCGCTGGTGCGGCGGCTGTCGCGCGGAGCGGGCGTCCTCAACGGCTTCAGCTTCTCCGGGGGATTCAGCGTCAACGCGGCGCTCGGCGGGGCGTCGCGGGTGTTCAGCGTGGACCAGGACGCCGACGCCATTGCCCTGGCGCGTGAGAACTTTGCCCGCAACGGCCTCGACCCCAACGCGCACGACTTCCTGGCCGCGGACGTCTTCACGCTCCTCTCCTCGTTCCGTGAGGAAGGACGACGGTTCGACGTCGTCATCCTCGACCCGCCGGCCTTCGCCAAGAGCCAGCGCGCGGTGGAGGCGGCCATCGACGGTTACGCCTCGCTCAACCGCCAAGCGCTGGAGGTGGTGGCGCCGGGCGGCCTGCTGGTCACCGCGTCCTGCTCGGCCCGCGTGACGCCGGAGGCCTTCGAAGGCGCGGTGAAGGAGGCGGGCTTCAAGGCCGGGGTGGACCTGACGCTGGTCGAGGAGCGTTACCAGCCGCCGGACCATCCCATCCGCCTCCAGTTCCCCGAGGGGCGCTACCTCAAGTTCCTGGTGCTGCGGGTGACGCCATGGTGAGCCGGGGGCAGTACCTCGAGCGCCCGGCGCTCATTCCGGTCGGCCCGGTGGTGCTGGAGGGCCTCTGGCACCGGGGAAGGAAGGCGCCGCCGGTCCTGGTGCTGCCGCCGCCTCCCGAGGCGGGGTCGATGGACCACGTCGTCTGCGCCGAGCTCGCCTGGGCCGCGGCCCGGGCCGGGCGTCCGGTGCTCCGCTTCAACTACCGCGGGGTGGGCGCGAGCCAGGGCAGCCGTGGCGATGCCGGGTCGCGCGTGGAGGACGGGGCCGGCGCCCTCCGGCTCCTCCGGGAGAACACCGGCGCGGTGGACGTGGCCGTGGCGGCGGTGGGCGGCTCGGCGGAGGCGGCGCTCGCCCTGGCCAGGCAGCACCCGGGCATCGTCGCCCTGGTCCTGGTTAGCCCGCCGGCGGGTGTCCTCGGCGCAGCGGTGGGGTGCCCGCTCCTCTGCATCCTCGGCGAGGACGAGCCGGGCCGGGCCGGACTCGTCGCCTCGGCAGCGGAAGGCGGTGGGCGGGTCGAGGTGGTCGCCGGGGCCGACGCGCGCTTCCAGCGGAACCTTCCCGAGGTCGGACGCCTGGCGCTCCGCTGGCTCGAGGGAGCCGGCAAGCACGCGGAATCGTGAAGAAACGCGTGACGGGCCAATGGAGAACGCTCCGGGACGTATGACTCAGACGTCGAGCCCTGTCCCGGGGCATGAAGGAGCCTGGATGCGGTCTCAGTGGTGTCTCCTGGGGGTAGTCTCCCTCCTGGCGGCGTGCGCGCCCCAGCCGGCCCGCACCAAGGTGACCGCACCCGGGGACGCGCGCGCCTCCGCCGTGCCGCATGCCCTGGTGGTGGACTTCCGCGATGGAACCGCCGCCGGCGACGTCGCGGAGCGCGCCCGGCGGTGGGGCCTGTCGCTCCGGCTCAACTCGGTGGAGGGCGTCCGCTCGGGCATCGCCATCGCCGAGGGAGTGGACGACGTGGATGCCGCGCTCGCCCGCATCAAGGGAGACGCGGACGTCGAGGAAGCGGAGCCCCTGGTCCGGATGGAGGCCCTGGCCTTCACCCCCAACGACCCGGAGTTCCCGAAGCAGTGGAACCTCCGGATGATCCACATGCCCGAGGCGTGGGAGCGGTCACGCGGCAAGGGCGTGGTCGTCGCGGTCATCGACACCGGCATCGCCTACGAGGACCGGGGCGACTTCGTGCGGGTGCCGGACCTCGCCGGGGCGCGCTTCGCCGACGGCTACGACTTCGTCCACGACACCGAGCACCCCAACGACGACAACGGCCACGGCACCCACGTCGCCGGAACCATCGCCCAGCGGACCAACAACGGTCTGGGGGTGGCCGGGGTGGCGTTCGAGGCCCGTTTGATGCCGCTCAAGGTGCTCGATCGCTCGGGGATCGGGAACTCGGCGGACATCGCCGACGCCATCCGCTGGGCGGTGGACCACGGGGCGAAGGTGCTGAACCTCTCCCTCGGCGGTCCGGGCTACTCGGCGGTGATGGAGCGCGCGGTGGCCTACGCGCGGCAGAAGGGCGCGGTGGTGGTGTGCGCCGCCGGGAACGCCGGGACCGGGCAGGTCTCGTACCCCGCCGCCTATGCCGGTGCGGTGGCAGTGGGTGCCGTCGGCCCCGACGGGCAGCTCGCGCCGTACTCGTCCTGGGGAGAGGCCCTGGATCTGATCGCACCGGGTGGCAACACCCGGCTCGGCCCGGGCAACGGCATCCTCCAGGCCACGATCGACCGCGCGGACTTCCGCAGGCCCGTCCTCGCCGAGTACCAGGGCACCTCGATGGCCACCCCTCACGTCGCGGGGGTGGCGGCGCTGCTCTTCGCCGCCGGCGCCCGGACTCCGGGCGAGGTGGAGAAGGCCCTGTTCGAGGGCGCCCAGTCCGAGGGAGCGTGGACCCCGCGCGCCGGGCACGGGCGACTCGATGCGCTCGGGGCGCTGGAGGCCCTGGGGAAGGGCAGTGCGCCGGTCGACTGGGCGCCGCTGATCTGGAGCGCGGCGCTTCTCGCGCTCCTCATGCTCTCCTTGAAGGTCAAGGTCCGGCCCGGATACCTGAACGTCCTCCTGAATCCGGCCACCCTGCTGCCGCTGCTCCTCAGCACCGTGGGCCTGTGGTTCCTGAAGCTGCTCTGGCAGCGGTTCGTCGGGCATCCTCCGGCGGCGGCCGAGTTGCTCTCGTTGCCCATCCCCGACTGGGAGCGCATCCTCTTCGGCCGCGGGCGGCTGGCCAGCCCGCTCATGTACAGCGCGCTCGTGCCCGGAGTCGCCGCGCTCCTCGCCGTGCGCTTGCGCGCGCTCCGGCCGGTCGTCGCCGGACTGTCGCTCGGATTTGCGGGATTCCTGCTCTACGCAGCCTGGGCGAAGGCTCCCGGGATTGCCTACCTTCCGTTCACGTTCCTCGCCCGGCCCTGGCTGGTGCTCAACGGGATCGCGGCGGCGCTGATATGCCGATCGATGCTCCGGAGGGAGGCCCGTCGATGAAGGTCCGGGGAACCGTCGAGTTCCGGGACGTGGAGATGGGCGTCTGGGTGCTCGTCGGGGAGGACGGACGGACGTACCAGATCTCCGGTGGCCGCTCCTCGCTGCTCAAGGAGGGGCAGCGGGTGGAGATCGACGGCGACGTGGACGATGCGGCGATGGGCGTCGCGATGGTGGGCCCGATCCTGAAGGTGCGCGGCTACCGCGTGCTCTGAGCCTGGACGGTGGCGCGCCCCTGCGCGCTTCCACAGGCGTCCCCCTGGTGCGGGGGACTGAGCCTGGACGGTGGCGCGCCCCTGCGCGCTTCCACAGGCGTCCCCGTGGTGCGGGGGACTGAGCCTGGACGCTGGCGCGCCCCTGCGCGCTTCCACAGGCGTCCCCCTGGTGCGGGGGACTGAGCCTGGACGCTGGCGCCGGGAACTCAGTCGACCGGACGGTCCCGGCTCCCGGCGTCGGAGCGCTCCGCTGCCGCGGCGAGCGCCCGGCGGGCCCGGAGGTAGCTGTCCAGCGAGGCGGTTCCCCTGCGGACGTCGTCGCGCAGCGCCTCCACCTCGCTCCTTCGCTCGCGCAGCCAGTCCGGCTCCTCCGGGTGCGAGGGCGGAACCCGGACCTGGACGTCCGCCAGGTCGAGCTCCAGACCCCGGCGGTTGGCCACGCCCCACACGCCGAGCGACACGAGCGCGGCCACTGCCCAGGGTGCGAGCGCCTGCGAGAACGGGACGCGAGGGCGGAGCACGTCGACCTCGCGAGGCGTTCCCCAGGCGGCCGGAACGCGCCGCGCACCGAGGAGGAGCGCCCCGAGGACCAGCCAGCCCAGAACGCTGGCGGCGAGCACCGCGGGCACCTGCGCGGAGAGCTCCATCGGTCCGGGGTCCTGCCCCTTGCCGACCGCGTAGAGCAGGGTGGCGGTGAGGTTGCTGCCGAGGTGCGCCACCATCCCCGGCAACACGCTTCGCGTCCGGGCGTACAGAAGACCGAACACCAGCCCCAGCTCGAACAGGGCCGGCAGCCCGATGAGGTTGACGTGGCAGAGGCTGAAGATGGCTGCCGAGGCCACGACTGCCGGCAGCATCTGCACTCCGCGACGGAGGAGCCCCTGGAGGAGCAGCCCGCGGAAGATGACCTCCTCCCCGATCGGCGCGGCGGCCACCGCGCCGGTCATGGCCAGGAAGAGGTCCAGCCCTCGCTGGCGCTCGAAGACCTGGGTCTGGTCGAACATCTCCACCCAGGCGCGGGGCGCCACGAGCTGGGCCAGGAACTGCAGCGGGATGACCGCCGCGAAGTAGTTGGCCACCGCGATGCCGAGGGCGAACACCATCGGCCACGTGCCAGGCCGGGACAACCCCAGGTAAGCGACCGGGGAACGGCCGCTCCAGCGCACCAGCGCCCAGCCAAATCCGAAGAAGAGGAAGACCTCGGTGAACCAGATGCCAGCCCCGGCGTTCACCATCTGCAGCGCGACGCCGATCAGGAAGAAGAGCGCGAGGGCGCCGACCAGCGCGAGCCAGCCGAGACGCTCCGCGGGCACCGGCGCCTGCGGAGGTGGGTCGGAGGGGGAAACGGTGGGCACGAGCACGGGCGCGAACCGCCGCACCTTGCCAGTCCGGCGCGGCCTGTGAAAGCGTGGACGACCGAAGGCATGCGACGTTTCACCGTTCTCCTCGTTCTCCTGCTCGGCGCCGCGTGCCAGCGCTCCCACGACGCGCGGACGCTGCCCGCCTCGTTCCGTGCCCGGGGTCTCGACGGCGCCGTGGTCACCCCGGACACCATGCGCGGGCGGCCCTGGCTGGTGAACCTCTGGATGCCAGGGTGAGGCACCTGCGCTCGGGAGTTGCCCGAGCTGGAGAAGCTGGCGAAGCAGTACGAGGGACGGGTGGGGTTCGTCGCGGTGTCCATTGCCCCCGAACGGAGCCGGATCCGCGTCGCGGTGGAGGAGATGGGTCTCCGGACGATGCCGGTGGCCGCGGCTGAAAGCGAGATGCTGGCCCCGCTCGAGCTCGAGACCGTGCCCGCCACCTTCCTCGTCTCGGCGGAGGGGGTGATGGTCGAGCGGTACCAGGGGCTGGTCTCGAACGAGACGCTGTCGCGGAAGCTCGACGGCCTGCTCGCCACCGCCCGCCGCTGAGCACTGCTCACCCCCCGCACCAGGGGGACGCCCGAGGAACCCCCCGCACCAGGGGGAGGCTCGCGGAGCGGCGCAGGGGCGCCGCGCGTCCAGACTCACGCGCGCAGCAGCGCGCCAGCGATGAGGCTCACCGACCGAGATAGGACCGGAGCTCGGTCCGGAACGCCTCGCGCTGCTCCGGCCGCTCGGCGACCGGCCCGAGGACCAGCTTCCGGTCGCGCTCGGCCACCATCTCCTGCTCCACCAGCCAGGCCAGTGCGTTCTCCAGCGTGGTCCGGCTGACGGCTTCGGCCGCGTCGATGCGGCCCTGGAGGAACTCCATCCGGCCGGTTTCCAGCGCGGCGCGGAGGAAGGATTTCCGGTCCATCGGTCCTGCGGCGAGATCCTCGAGCGTCAGGGCGGACAGGAGATAGGACTGGAGGTAGTCGCGGATGATGTCCGCGAGGAACTCGAGCTTCCTGCGGGCCTGGACGTCGGGCGGGAGGAGGGTCCCATCCCTGCGAACCAGGAGGCCGGCCGCCACCAGCCGGTCCACGGTCTCCGCGAAGATGATCTCGAACGGCGTTCCCACCCGGTAGATGAACTCGAGCTTGAAGAGCCGCGAGAGGAAGAGCGCCTTGGTGCGGACGGACTCCTCCGAGGCGTCGAGCAATCCCCGGAGGGTGGCGCAGGCCACCAGCGCCCGGGGGGCCACGAGGTTGAGGATGGTGTTCTTGTAGTAGGCGAGCTGGACCCGGCGCTCGTCGACCGGGAGGTACACCGTCTCGCCCTTGGCCTGCTCGGTGCGGACCAGCTTGTCCTCGACGAAGCCGAGCACCGCGTCCCGGACCGGACCGGGCACCATGGGGTCGGTGGGCGCGGCCTCGAGCCCGGTGGAGAGCGACGAGCCGTCCTCGAGCACCATCCGTCGCAGCCCCTCGACCCGGGCCGCGAGGACCGAAGCCGGCAGCCCGCGCCCCGGATGGGAGAGGAGCGCGGTGCTCACCAGCGCGTGCGGGGTGACCGTGGAGACCCGCGCGATCCCCCACATGATCCGGTGTCCCAGCGCCCGGACCAGCGCGCGCTTCTCCTCCTCGCCGACCGTCGCCAGGTCCTCGAGCCCGCGGCTGCGCATGAAGTCCCGTAGCAGCACCGGCTCGTCGAACCGGAGATGGATGGTGCCGTATCTGCGGAGGAGAACCTTCGGCGCGCGGATGAGCGCACCCACGTCCTCGGGCTGCTTCTCGCCCCCGAGGAGCTCCTTGCTGTAGCTGCTTCCCTCGACGATCTTCTCGTAGTCGATGGCGACCGGGAGGAAGGCCAGGTCGTTCCGCGCGCCGTCCAGGACGGCCTCCACCTCCCAGCCGAGGAGCCCGAGCTTGGCCGGGAGGAGCTTGCCGGTCCGCGAGCGTCCTCCCTCGGGGAAGAACTCCTGAAGGACCCCGTCCCGCACCAGCTTGCGGACGTAGGCCTTGAAGGTCGCGGTGTAGAGCCGGTCCGAGCCGAAGCTCCGGCGGAGGAAGAAGGCGCCTGCCCGGCGGAGCACGGGCCCGAGCGGGAAGAAGGAGAGGTTCGCGCCGGCGGCCACGACCGGAACCTGGTACCCGCGCTTCCACAGCACCCAGGACATCACCAGGTAGTCGATGTGGCTCTTGTGGCTGGGGCAGATGACGATCGGGGCGCCCCCGCGGCCGACGGCGACCGCCCGCTCCAGCCCCGCCTCGTCGACGTCGATGCCGTCGTAGATCCGATCGAACATCCAGCCCATCATCGGCGCGAGGATCGCCAGCACCGTCGGATGCAGGCGCGCGGCGATGGCGTTGAGGTGGCGCCGGGCCTCGCGCTCCAGGACAGAGGGATCCTTGCCGCTCCGGGCGGCGGTCTGCTCGATGATCTGGCGGAGCGTCCGGTCTCGGAGCGTCTCGTCGATGACCCGCTCGGGCGGCTTGTAGGGCGGGCCGAACACCGCACGGGTCTCGCGCGCCAGGTGGACGTGCAGGGCTGCGCGCACCTTCCTGGCCACCACCGTGTCGGCGTCGCCGGGGTTGTCGGAGGCGAACGCCCGGAGGTCGATGGGCGTGCCGAGGCGGAACTGCGCGCGCTTGTGGTTGCGCCAGAAGGCCAGCACCGAGTGCAGGAAGCCAGGCGCCTCCGGGGAGCCGAAGACGTAATCCGCCCAGGCCGGCTTGAGGCGTGTGCTCCACTTCTCCCAGACCACCAGCTCGGGAACGAGGAACACCGGGTGGTCGCTCTTCCGCGCCAGTGCGACCAGGGCGGGGAAGGGGTCCTCGCGCCCGCTCCGCCCACCGGCCCGGCCGATGGCGGTGGTCTGGAGGAAGACCAGGGCCGAGCCGCCCTTGCGCCGGGCGAACTCGAGCCGCACGTCGAGCGGTCCGCGCTGGGCCACGCGCCGCCAGGGCCGGCCGAACCAGCGGCGCATGTTGAAGACGGCGCGGATCGGCGGCAACCCGCGGCTGACCAGGAGCCAGGCGAGGTAGAGAAAGCTCACCCAGGCTGCGGTTCGCTGGACGTGGACCACGAGGCCCTCGGCGCCGAGCCGCTGCAGCTCGGCCTCGGCCGCGGGCCCGATCCGGACGTGCGGGCAGTAGCGCTTCCCCAGCGCCCGGCCGATGGGGCCGAACTCGGAGCGGAGCGCGGGCTCGGTGTCCTCGAGCTTCACGAGCGCGGTGGCCATGGCCCTCGCGGGGCAGTCTTACATGCTCTCCGGGGCGGCGATGCCCAGAAGCTGCAGGCCCGTGGCGAGGACGATGCGCACCGCGTCAGCCAGTGCGAGCCGCGCCGCACGCAGCGCCGCGTCCGTCTCGTGCACCACGCGCTTGTCCCGATCCTGGTTGCCGAGCGTGTACCAGCGGCTGAACTCGACCGCGACGTCGATGAGGTGCCGGGCGACGAAGGAGGGCTCGTCCTGCTCCACCGCGGCCCTGACCTGGACCGGGAAGCGAGCCAGCATCCGGGCGAGCTGCTGCTCCTCGGGAAGCGTGAGCAGCCCCGCGTCCGCCCGGGCGGGCGCGCCTCCTCCGCGCTTGAGGAGGTTGCAGGCCCGGGCGTGCGCGTACTGGAGGTAGGGCCCGGTGTGGCCGTCGAACTCGAGGACCTCGTCCCAGTCGAACGTGTAGTCGGTGTTCCGGCGATTCTTGAGGTCCCCGAAGACGACTGCCCCGAGGCCCACCTGCTCGGCGAGGCGCTCGGGCTCCTCGGTGTGGATGCGGCCCGAGGCGGCGCTCTCCTTGACCTTCTCCAGCGCCCGGGCGCGCGCCTCGTCGAGGACCTGGTTGAGGAGCACCAGCCTCCCGGCCCGGGTGGACATCCCCATGATCCGCCCGAACGAGACGTGGACGCAGCGGTCCGCCCACGGCTTGCCCATGGCCTTCAGGACCCCGAACACCTGGGCGAAGTGAAGCGACTGGTCGCGAGCCACGACGTAGAGCGAGCGGTCGAAGTGGAAGCGCTCCCAGCGATCCTCGGCGGCGGCCAGGTCGCGAGTCGCATAGAGGGTGCTCCCGTCGGCCTTCCTGAGCAGGACCGGAGGCTCGCCCTCGGCGTAGGGCAGGTCGACGATGAGGGCGCCCTCGCTCTCCTTCACCCCCACGGTGCGGGCAATCTCCTCGATGACCGCGTCCATCCGGTCCTCGTAGAGGCTCTCTCCGTCGACGTGCTCGAAGCGGATGCCGAGCCGCTCGTAGGTGGGCTGGAAGCCGCGGAGCGAGGTCTCGCGGAGCTCGCTCCACAGGGCCCGGGCCTCGGGGTCTCCCTCCTCCATCTTGCGGAAGAAGGCCCGGGCCTCGGCGTCGAAGGCGGGGTCCGTCTCGGCGCGGGCGTTGGCCTTGACGTACACGTCCACGAGGTGGGCCATCTCCCCGCGGCGGGCCGGATCGCCGTACTCCTGGAGCCCTACCGCGACGAGGCCGAACTGCTTGCCCCAGTCGCCGAGGTAGTTGATGCCCTCCACCTGCCAGCCCTGGCCCCGGTAGAGGTTGGCGATCGCGTGGCCGATGAGGGTGGTGCGCAGGTGGTGGAAGGCGATGGGCTTGGCGATGTTCGGCGAGCTGTAGTCGATGACCACCGTCTTGCCCCTGCCGGTGTCGCTCGAGCCGTAGCCGACGCCCGCGCCGCGCGCCTCGGAGAGGACCCCGTCCATGAACGCCCGCGGCTCGAAGCGGGCGTTCACGTAGGGGCCGGCGGCCGCGACCTGCAGGCCCGGGACCGAGAGCTTCCCGGCGAGCTCGGCGGCGATGGCGGGCGGACCCTTCCGGAGCTGCTTCGCCAGCGGGAAGGTGGGGAAGGCGAGGTCGCCGTGCTCGGGCTCGGCGGGCTTCACCTGGGCGCGGATCGCGTCCACCGGCTGGCCGACGGCGGCGGCGAGCGCGGAGGCGAAGGCCTCGAAGAGCCGGTCGTGGAGGAACTGGGTCATCGGACGGAGCGAACGGGTCGCACCACCGAGGCCACGGTGTCCAGCAACTTCGGCAGCTGGAGCGGCTTCTCGAAGAACCCGTCGATGCGGTCCAGACCCGTCCCGGTGCTCAGGGAGGCGACCTCGGAGGCGCCGGAGATGATGTACACCGGCGTCCCGGCCATGTCGGGCTGGCCGCGGAGGTGGCGGAGCACGCTGCGGCCGTCCTCCTCCGACAGCCGGAGGTCGAGCAGCACCATCGCCGGGCGGAGCCCCTCGAGCAGCACCCGGGCCTCCTCGGCTCCGGCCGCAGAGGCCACGCTGTAGCCCTCCTGCTCGAGCAATTCCTGGAGCACCTCGCGGCAGTCCCGGTCGTCCTCGACCAGGAGGATGTGGCCAGCCTGAGGGGGAACGCCCTCCTCCGCGCCGGCCACGCCCACCTGGGCGGCGAAGGCGGGCAGCACCACCCGGCGGAGCGTGCCCGCCGCGGACACGGTCGCCGCCTCGACCCGGCCCCCGTGGAGCTGGACGATCTTCGCGGTGATCGGGAGGCCGAGGCCCACGCTGCTGCCGGGACCGGTCCGGCTCCGGTGGAACGCGTCGAAGAGGCCCTCCAGGTCCTCGGGGGGGAGCCCCATCCCGTCGTCGCGCACCGTGAGCACGGCCAGCCCCGGCTCGGAGCCGACCTCGACCTGCACCTCCCCGTCCGGGCTGCAGAGGAACAGCGCGTGCTCCACCAGGTTGTGCACCGCCTCGAACAGCCGCTCCCGGTCGCCCTTCACGAAGACCTCGGGGGCGGGGAGGAGGGTGAGGCGCACCCGCGACAGCTCGCCCGAGCTGGCGAGCGCGGCCATGACGTCGCTCACCAGCGCCCGGAGACCGAAGGGCCGGCTGGTGAGCTGCATCTTGCCGGTCTGGAGGCGCGAGAGCAGGAGCACGTCGTTGAGCATCCGGAGGAGCCGGTCCGCGTTGCGCTCGGCGACGTGCACCGCGTGGAGCGGCTTCTCCGCGAGCTCGCCCAGCCGCCCCTGTCCGAGCATGGCCAGATAGGCCTTCACCGTGGTGAGCGGGGTCTTGAGGTCGTGGGAGACGTTGGCGAGGAGCTCCTCGCGGTTCTTCTCCATCGACTTCAGGCCCGCGAGCGCGGTCTGGAGGTCCTTCTCTCGCCGGGCGGTGTCTTCGCGCAGCCGTGCGTACTCCCACGCCGCGGCGGCCTGAGCGGCGAGGGCCTCGAGGAGCGCGTCGGGAGCGTCGACCTTCGGGGAGATCAGCACCAGCGCGCCCAGGGGCGCCGAAGCGCCCTGGAGCGGCACCGCCACCAGGTCCCCGTCGCGGACGAGCTTGTTCTCGGCGAAGGCCTCCCCCACCGGACCCTCCTTCGGTCGGACGGCGGCGATGCGCGGCTCGTTGCGTCCCCGGACGGCGGCGATCTCCAGCCGGTCACGCAGATGGATGTACTCGGCGAGGTACGCGCTCCGCGGTCCGAGGAGCCCGGCGATGAAGGCCAGCTGCGTCTTCTGGCACTCGGCGAGCGTGGGGGTGCGATGGATGGCGTCGGCCATCTTCTTGAGCGTCTCGGCTGCCGCGTTGGGCCCCGGGGGACCCTCGGACGCAGGGCCGAGATGCGGAAAGAGCTCGACCAGCGCCTTCGAGCGTCGCCGGGTGGGGGTCTTGGACGAGCGCGCCATGGAACAGGTCCGTGCTTACTCCGACTGACCCGGGGCAGGGACGCCGCGGCGCTTGAGGATGCCCGCTTTGTCGACGAAGAACGGTTCGGGGAGGAGCGACTCCACCTTCTCGCGGTACCCCTGTACGCCGAAGCCGCTGCGGGCGATCGCCTCGACGGCCGCGGCCTGTACCCGGCGCGCGGTCTCCGCAGCGGTGAGCAGCTTCAGCATCGGCTCGCGGGCCTCGGCGTACGCCCTGGGGCCCAGCACCCTCAGCGCGCCGATCTTCACGTCGTCCGCCATGTCCTCCAGGAGAGGGAGCACCGTGGGCGCGATCCGCGAGTCCTCGAGCGACTCGGCCTCGTGGAGGAGCACCAGCTTCTTCTCCGGGTCCCGGGTGTAGACCTCGCCGAGCTCGCGCAGATGCTCCACCACGGTCGTCACGTACCGGTCGGCGGGCAGGATGTCGCGGAGCAGGCGCACCGCCCAGGAGCTGGCCTGGTCGTTCCGGCGGAGGAAGGTGCGGACGGGGTCCACCGCGGCCTCGCCCCGGGAGCGGATGAGGCCGAACACGTGCTCCTTCTCGTCGGTGTCGGTGGTGGCGGGCTCCACGGCCACGGTGAACCGCGCGAGGAGCGACGCGGTCGCCTCGGGGAACTCCATCTCCCCCAGCTGCTGGATGGCCTTCTGCCGCGCCTCGGGGCCGCCGTACTTCTGGACCACCTTGGCTCTCAGCTTGGTGGCGCGCTCGGGGCTCTTGCCGCCGAAGATGTCGAGGATACCCACGGAAGTGTCCTGTCTCCTTGCCCGGGTCAGCGACCGACGTAGACCAGCACCACCTCGCGCCGGTGGGCGCGGGTGCGGTGCTCGTAGAGGTAGATGGCCTGCCAGGTGCCGAGCGCGACGTCGCCCTCCACCACCGGGATGGAGAGAGAGGTCTGGGTCAGCGCGGCGCGGACGTGGCTGGGCATGTCGTCCGGGCCCTCGGTGGTGTGGTGGAAGATGCGGTCGCCATCCGGGACGAGCCGGGAGAAGAACCGCTCCATGTCGGCGAGCACCTCGGGGTCGGCGTTCTCCTGGACGAGGAGGCTGGCCGACGTGTGGCGGATGAAGCAGGTGAGGACGCCGGTCCGTGGCCCGGGCGCGGCCACCTTGAGCCGCTGCACGAAGTCCGTCACCTCCCGGGTGATGTCGTGGAGTCCGCGTCCGCGGGTGGGGACGGTGATGGTGTGTGACTGAGGATCCATTCGAGAGCCCGGCAGCTTTTACGTCCTAGCGCATCCGACGCAAGGGGCGGTCTCGAGCGACTCATCCGACGAACTTCGGACAGAAGTGCGCGCTCAGTGGTGCGCCCAGGTGCGCCCCGCGTTCCTGGGGTTCAGAGCCGCAGGTCGGCGCGCACGTCGTGCTGGTAGCCGCGGCCGAGCGTCTCCGCGGCGGCCTTCACCTCGGGGGTGGTCTTCTCCGGCACCTGCACCCGGAGCTCGTAGTACAGGTCGCCGCGTCCGTTGCCCTTCAGCGCGGGCACGCCCTGTCCCTTGAGCCGGAGCTTGCGGCCGGACTGGCTGTGAGGCGGCACGGTCACCGTCACCTCGCCGGTGAAGGTGGGAGCGCGTACTTCCGCCCCGAGCATCGCCTCCGGCACCGTGACCGGCAGCGGCACGTAGAGGTCGTCGCCCTCGCGGCGGACGACGGGATGCGGCTCGACCTGCACCTCGAGGAAGAGGTCGCCCGGCGGTCCGCCCTGGGTTCCGGCCGCGCCCTGGCCGGCGACGCGGACCTGCGAGCCGGTCTGGACGCCAGGTGGAATCTTCACCGTCACGCGGGTGGTCTCCTCGACCCGGCCGCTCCCGCCGCAACGATCGCACGGCGGCGCCACCTTCCCGCTCCCGCCGCAGGTGGGGCAGGTGCTGGTCATGGACAGCGGTCCGCGCCCCTGGCGGATCTTCCCCGAGCCCTTGCATGTGGGGCAGGTCCCGGGCTTGCCGAAGTGCCCGGAACCCTTGCACTTCGGGCACCTGCCGGGCCGGGTGATGGACAGGCTGCGCTCGGTCCCGGTGACTGCCTCCCGGAGCGACAGGCGTACCTGGGCGTGCAGGTCCTCGCCGCGCGCAGGGCCCTCGACCTCGCCTCCGAAGAGGTCCTCGATGCCGGCGCCGCCTGCGCCACCTGCCCGGCGGTTGCGGAACAGCTCGCCGAAGAGGTCGCCGAGATCGAAGCCTTCCACGTCGGGCATGCCGCCGGGGTAACCCCCGCCGGGAGGACCGCCCCCTCGGGCCGCGGCGTCACGGTACGCCCGGTAAGCCTCGGCCTTCTTCGGGTCGTAGCCCAGCTTGGCGGCGTCCGCGCCAAACTCGTCGTACAGCTTCCGCTTCTCGGAATTGGACAGGACCTCGAAGGCGGCGCTCACTTGCTTGAATTTCTCCTCGGCAGCCTTGTTGCCGGGGTTGACGTCCGGGTGGTACTTGCGCGCCAGCTTCCGGTACGCCTTCTTGATCTCGTCCTCGCTGGCGCCGCGGGAGACGCCGAGCAGCTGGTAGAGGTCCTCAGCCATGCAGTCGAGGGAGCTTAACCGTCCGCGACGCCGGTGCCAGGGGACGAGGGCGCTCCTCGTCCTCGGTGCGCTGCTCGTCGCTGACGTCGCGGGCGGGCGGGTCCTCGACCGGGTGGTGGCGCTGGTGGACGGGCGCGTGCTCAGCTGGAGCCAGCTCGACTTCGAGGCCCGGGTGATGCTCATCGATCGCGGGGGGGTGGAGGCTGCCACTGCGCCGCTGGACGCCTCGACGATCCAGAACGCGCTGGACCTCGCCATCGCGCAGCGCGCGGCGACGGCCGAGGCCGACAAGCTCAACTCCTACCCGGTGGAGCCGGCGGAGATCGACCAGCGCCTGCGTACGTTCGAGTCGCGCTTCCCGAGCGCGGCCGCCTTCCAGTCGTTCCTGAAGGCGCACGACGCGGACCGGGCCTCGCTCGCCGAGGTGCTCGCCCGGGCGGTGCGGACCGAGAAGTTCGTCGAGGGGCGGGTGCGCCTCCGCTCCCAGGTGCCGGAGAGCGAGGTGCGGAAGGCCTGGGAAGCGGACCACGGCGGCCGCACGTGGGAGGAAGCTCGGGGGCGACTCCGCGAGCGGATGCAGCGCGAGCGGGCCTACGTGCTCGCCCGGGAAGCGCTGGCGCAGCTGCGGAGCTCGATCCCGGTCCGGATCATCGCCCGGCCGGAAGAGCTGGCGCGGGAGCAGCTGGGGCTCGGGGAGGCCGCCCGGTGAGGAAGCTCAAGGACACCCCGGAAGGGGCGTTCCTGCTCCGCCCGATGACCTCGGCCGATCTGCCGCGGGTGATGGAGATCGAGCAGGTGGCGTTCCGGAACCCCTGGAGCCGGGACCTCCTGGCCCGGGAGCTGGGCCACGACTGGTCCACCATCCTGGTGGCGGAGGAGCCGGGTTCGCGGGGGATGACGCTGCTCGGCTTCGTCATCTTCTGGGTCGTGCACGACGAGCTGCACGTCCTGAACGTGGCCACCGCACCCGAGCACCGGCGCCGCGGGGTCGCCCGGGCGGTGCTGCAGGCGGCGCTCGACGTGGGCCGGCAGAAGCGGTGCACCCTGGCCACGCTGGAGGTGCGGCGGAGCAATGCCGCGGCGCTGGAGCTCTACCGGTCCTTCGGCTTCCGCCCGGTGGGAATCCGGCCGAACTACTACGTGGACGAGGGGGAGGACGCGATCGTCATGGTCCTCGACCTCTGAGCCTGGTCGCGCGGCACTCCTGCGCCGCTCCGCAGGCGTCCCCCTGGTGCGGGGGGCTGAGCCCCCCTCGCCCGGGGGGGCGCCCGGCGTGGCCATGACGCCTGACGCTTGACTTCCAGGCCGTTCAGCGTGATAGACCGCGCCCTCTTTTCGGGGGCTTTCGCGGCGGGCGTGTACCCGCACGGCGGCCTCCGCCGTACGACGGACAAGGGACGGATGCCGACCATCAGTCAGCTGGTGCGCAAGGGGCGCGAGAAGCTCGTGGTGAAGGGGAAGAGCCCCGCGCTCAAGGAGTCTCCCCAGAAGCGTGGGGTGTGCACCCGCGTCTACACCACCACTCCGAAGAAGCCGAACTCGGCGCTGCGGAAGGTGGCCCGCGTCCGGCTGACCAACGGCATCGAGGTGACGTCCTACATCCCTGGCGTGGGTCACAATCTCCAGGAGCACTCGGTGGTGATGATTCGCGGAGGCCGGGTGAAGGACCTCCCCGGCGTGCGGTACCACATCATCCGCGGCACCCTGGACTCGGTCGGCGTGCAGGGTCGGAAGCAGGGCCGAAGCAAGTACGGCGCGAAGCGCCCGAGCTAAAGGAACCGGATTCAGATGCCTCGTCGTCGCGTCGTCGCCAAGCGGAAGATTCTCCCCGACCCGAAGTTCCAGGACCGGCTGGTCACCAAGTTCGTCAACGACCTGATGCGCAAGGGCAAGAAGTCCATTGCCGAGCGCGTCTGCTACGGCGCCTTCGCCCTGATCGAGGAGCGGGCGAAAGAGGAGCCGCTCCGCACCTTCAAGAAGGCGCTGGACAACGTGAAGCCGGTTCTCGAGGTCAAGAGCCGCCGGGTCGGTGGCGCGACCTACCAGGTCCCGGTGGAGGTCCGGCAGGACCGCCGGGTGGCGCTGGGAATGCGCTGGCTGATCATCTACGCCAAGGCCCGTGGTGAGAAGACGATGGAGGAGAAGCTCGCCGGGGAGATCATGGACGCGGCGAACAACCGCGGGAACGCGGTGAAGAAGCGCGAGGACACACACAAGATGGCCGAGGCCAACAAGGCCTTCGCGCACTACCGCTGGTAACGAGCCCCGCTCGTGCGATGTTCCGACGGCCGGGCTTCCCGGCCGTTGTCATTTGTAGAGACCGATCATGGCCCGCGACTTCCCGCTCGAGCGCTACCGCAACATCGGCATCATGGCGCACATCGACGCCGGGAAGACGACCACCACCGAGCGGATCCTCTTCTACACCGGCACCATCCACAAGATGGGGGACGTCGACGACGCGAACACCACCACCGACTGGATGGTGCAGGAGCGCGAGCGCGGGATCACCATCACCTCGGCGGCGATCACCGCCTTCTGGGCCCGCAACGATCAGCGTTACCGGATCAACATCATCGACACCCCGGGGCACGTGGACTTCACCATCGAGGTGGAGCGCTCCCTTCGCGTCCTGGACGGCGCCATCGCGGTGTTCGATGCGGCCAACGGGGTCGAGCCCCAGAGCGAGACGGTGTGGCGCCAGGCGGACCGCTACGGGGTGCCCCGCATCTGCTTCATCAACAAGATGGACCGCCTGGGGGCCGACTTCGACATGTCGGTCCGGAGCATCAAGGAGAAGCTGAGGGCCAACGCGGTGCCGATCCAGATTCCCTGGGGCGGCGAGGAGCAGCACCAGGGGGTCATCGACCTGGTGCGGATGAAGGGCATCACCTTCGACGAGTCGGAGCTCGGAAGCCGCTTCGAGGTGGTGGACGTCCCGCCGGCGCTGATGGACGCCGCGAAGGCGGCGCGGGCCCACCTGATCGAGGCGTGCGCCGAGCAGGACGATCACGTGATGCAGCTCTACCTGGACGGGAAGGAGCCGTCCGACGCCGAGCTGCTCGCTGCCCTCCGGAAGGGCTGCATCGCCCGGAAGCTGTTCCCGGTGCTCTGCGGCTCGGCCTTCAAGCACAAGGGCGTGCAGCCGCTGCTGGACGCCGTGGTGGACTTGCTGCCCTCGCCGCTGGACATCCCGCCGGTGCACGGCAAGGACCCCAGGACCGGCGCAGACATCACCCGCGAGACCAGCGACACGGCGCCCTTCAGCGCGCTGGCCTTCAAGATCATGACCGACCCCTTCGTGGGGACGCTGACCTTCATCCGGGTCTACTCCGGACGGCTGGAGACCGGGATGGCGGCCTGGAATCCGGCCAAGAGGAAGCGGGAGCGCATCGGTCGGCTGGTGCAGATGCGCGCCGACAAGCGCGACGAGATCGACGAGGTGCTGGCCGGGGACATCGCGGCGGCGGTGAGTCTCAAGCTCACCACCACCGGTGACACGCTGTGCGACGAGCACCACGCCATCGTGCTCGAGCGGATGGAGTTCCCCGAGCCGGTGATCGACATCGCCATCGAGCCGAAGACCAAGGCCGACCAGGACAAGCTCGGGACGTCACTTCAGAAGCTGGCGTCGGAGGATCCGTCGTTCCGGGTGCGGACCGATCCCGAGAGCGGGCAGACGCTGATCGCCGGGATGGGCGAGCTGCATCTGGAGATCATCGTCGACCGGCTCCTGCGCGAGTTCAAGGTCGAGGCCAACGTCGGCAAGCCACAGGTGGCTTACCGGGAGACCATCACCCAGCCGGTGGAGGCGCGCGGGCGCTACATCCGTCAGTCGGGCGGCCGGGGGCAGTACGGAGACATCGTGCTCCTGCTGTCTCCCAACGAGGCGGGGAAGGGGTTCAGAAGCAAGAGCTCCATCGTGGGCGGGAAGGTGCCGAAGGAGTTCGTGGAGGCTGCGTTCCAGGGGGCCCAGGAGGCGATGAGCAGCGGGCCGCTCGCGGGCTACCCGATGGTGGACGTCGCGGTGGAGGCCATCGACGGGAGCTTCCACGACGTGGACTCGAACGAGGTGGCATTCCGCATCGCGGGATCGATGGCGGTGCGCGAGGGCGCGCCGCAGGCCGGGCCGGTTCTGCTCGAGCCGATCATGTCGATCGAGGTGGTGACCCCCGAGGAGTTCATGGGCGACGTGATCGGCGACCTGAACGCCCGGCGGGGGAAGGTCGTGGGGATGGAGCCGAAAGGCGGGGCGCAGCACATCCAGGGCCAGGTGCCGCTGGCGACGATGTTCGGCTATGCGACGGACCTCCGGTCGAGGACCCAGGGCCGCGCGACGTACACGATGCAGTTCAGCCACTACGCCGCGGTGCCGAAGCCGGTGGCCGACGAGATCGTCGCCCGGATCCGCGGGCACTGAGCCGCGAAGCTGGCGTCCCGTCGCGCGTTTTGCGGGCATCCCTTGGCGTGGGGACCGCACGCGCGGCACTCCTCAGGAGTGGATCACGCGGGGAAGCCGACGGCCATGACGGCGGCGCCAGTACGCCGCGGGGGTGCAACCGATCTCTCGGCGGAACGCCCGACAGAAGCTCGACACGTCGGCGTAGCCCGCCGCACGCGCGATGTCGCTCAGGCAGGGCGCCGGATGCTCGAGTGACCGGAGCACGTCCGCCAGACGAAGCTGCCGGAGGAGCTTTCCTGGTCGAGCTCCGGAGATCTGCTTCACCCGAGCGCTGAGCCGACGGATGGAACGCTGAGAGTGCTCCGCCAGAGCTTGGACCGAGCGGACGGCCGACAGGTCCGAAGCCTCTCCAAGAGCCCCGCGGAGAACGGGATCGGTCAACGCGCCGAGCCATCCCGGGACGCTCCAGAAGCCGGCGACCAGCTCGACTCGGAGGGCGCGGATCACGATCGCCTCGAGCAATCTCTGGAGCACGGCCTTTCTCCCGTGCCGAGGGATGAGGAGCTCCTCGGCGAGCGCCTCGTGCAGCGGTTTCCGTCCGTGGGTCAGCGAAACGGCCTCCGGACCGGCGAGAAGCCAGGGCGGAAGCACGAGCTCAGGGCCCTCTCTCGTGCTCCACCTCGCCTCCGCCGCGAGAATCTGAACGTGCTCCTTCGATCGTGGAGGGAGGACCGGCTCGTCCAGAGGTCCCCCGGTTCTCGGGCTGAAGATTGCGGTCTCGACGAGCCTCGGCCCGAGAGCCTGAAGCACGCAGCTTTTCGCTCCCGACGTGAGCAAAACGGAACCGTTCGAGAGCCCACGCGAATGCCGCGGTCCTTCGGGCCAGAGGCTGCATCGACCCCGCCGGACGAGAACCACGACCGGCTCCTTTGGGAGCTCGATAGCCCAGGGGCCCTCGAAGGAGTGAACACGCGGCTCCTCGACGCGGAAGTCCGCCCGACGGAGCAGCTCACTCAGTATGTCCACCGGTGGCTCGCGAAGTCCCAGGGTTCATCGGGAGGCTCGATTGCAAGAACGGGACACGGAGATGGTTACCCGGGCATGGACGAGACCCGTCCGGGGTGCCGGACGGCTCCGCTCGCCCGGAGACCCCCGAGCCGGGTGATCCTTTCTGCACGTGGAATGGCACTCCACATACCAAAAGGATCGCGGAGGAGGCGCACGCTGCCGGCCTCAGCCCGCGGCGACGCGCGCCGGAGTCCCCGGCGAGCGGCCGATCCTTTCTGCACGTGGAATGACACTCCACATACCAAAAGGATCGCGGAGGAGGCACACGCCGCCGGGCAGTCGACGTCCAGCGCTTCGCTCAGTTCAAACCGCGGATACCCAGCGCGGGGCGGTCCGGTCCGCTGTTCGGCAGCGAGGCGTCCCGCGCGATCCGCGTTCGAGAGCCCGCGCCGGCGCGCTGGATGAGGACCACCCCCGCCACGACGAGGGCGGCGGCCGCTACGGTTCGGGGGCCGAGCTGGTCGTCACCGACCGCGCGGCCGAGGAGGAGGGCGATCACCGGGTTGACGAAGGCGTACGTTCCGACCGCGGCCGGGCTCGTGACCCGGAGGAGCCAGGTGTACGAGGCCATCCCGAGGACGGTCCCGCACACGACCAGAAAGACCAGCGACCAGCCCGCCCGTGCAGTGAGGTGAACCGTCGCCCATCGCGCCCCCTCCGAGGAGAGCGCCCCGACCGCCGTCACGACGGCCCCGCCGCTCAGCAGCTGCATCGCGGTGGCCTGGACGGCCGAGGCCGGGCGCTCTCCGTCGCGAGCGACGAGTGAACCGACCGCCCAGGCCAGCGCGCAGAGCACCAGGGCGATCCGATCGCCGGCGCGGCCCCCGGAGAGGGCGGCCGACCCGGTCAGGAGCGCCACCCCACCGGCCCCGACGAGCAGGCCGACGACGACCAGGGGCGGGGGAGCGACGCGCCGGCGAAGGGAATCGAGGAGCACCAGCCAGAGCGGGATGGCGGTCATCAGCAGCGCCGTCTCGCCCGAGCTCACGCGCTGCTCGACGCTGGCCATCACCGAGTGACACCCGAGGAAGAGCAGGGTCCCGGCGACGGTGGCCCTGGCCCAGGCTCTCGGCGAGGACGGAACCCATCCACCCCGAACACGGAGCCAGAGGAGCAGGAGCGCGCCGCCGGCCATGCAGCGAATGGCGATGGTCAGCAGCGGCGGCACGTCTGCCACCGCCCACCGGATGGCGAGGAAGGTCGTGCCCCAGAAGACGTAGATCGCGGCGAACGCGGCGGCGACCGAGGAGGTGGCTGGCCGACCCATGAGCGGGCTTCCCGGGACTCAGCGCAGCCGGAGCGCCGCGTGGTGGACCAGGTCGAGGTGCCGGACCGTCTCCTGACGGCGGATCAGGAACGCCTCGTCCTCGGGGTAGAAGCGGGCCCGCTCGATGGGCTCCCCGGCGAAGCCGCGAATCGCCGCCTCGGAGTCCCAGAAGGTGAGGAGCAGGAAATCGGCGCGGTCCCCGGCGACGCCTCGCAGGGCAAGGACGCCCTGGTTCCCAGGGGCTCGCTGGTAGTCGCGCAGCCCCGTGGAATGCAGGTACTCGAGGTACCGGTCGGCGTCCGCGGCGCGGGTGCTGCCTTCCCAGAGTCGTGTGATCAGGGGTTCCATTCACTCCTCCTCGCTGACACCTTCTAAGGCTCTCTTTATGGTGTCAGACTATTCGGGACCACTGACACCTGTCAAGGCCATGAAACAGGTGTACACTGTCGGACCATGGAAGCTCTGGAATCGCTCCCGCCACTCGCCCCGACGCTCCCCTTCAAGTTCGTCGGAGGGCAGCCGGCGCTGGACCTCCTGAACACGGTCGACTGGACCTCCGCCGGGCCGCTGCTGGATCGTCTCTCCGACTACGAACGGGTGCTCACGTGGGGAACCGAGGCGGGGCTGTTCAGCGCCACGTCCGCGGGGAGGCTGCGGAAGCTGGCCGGGGCCGATCCCGCCGCGGCCCAGCGGGCCCTGGAGCGCTGCCGCGAGCTCCGGCGGGTGCTCCACCGCTGCGTCGTGGCGCTGGTCTCCGGGCGAGGGGTCCCCGCTGCGCTCGAGCGGCTGAACCCTTATCTGCACCTCGCGCTGGCGCACCTGGTGCTCGAGCCGGCCGGACCGAAGACCACCGAGGTCCGCGCCGGGTGGTCAGGGTTCGAGGAATCGCTCGACGGGCCGATGTGGCCCGTGGTGTGGGACGCGGTCCAGCTTCTTCTCTCTCCGGAGTCCGAGCGCCTGCGCGTCTGCGGCGGCGAGAATTGCGGCTGGGTGTATGTCGACCGGAGCCGGAACGGGCTCCGCCGGTGGTGCGAGATGGAGACCTGCGGGACGACCGCGAAGAACCGGCGGCGCGGGCGAAGACCACGCCAACCACGTGCCTGAGCCGCGTCCGGGATGGCGGTGTAAGGTCGCGGCCATGCGCTTGGAGCCCGGCGCCCGACTGGGACCCTACGAGGTCGTCGCTCTCCTCGGGGCTGGCGGGATGGCCGAGGTCTACCGGGCCAGGGACATCCGCCTCGGGCGGGAGGTGGCGGTCAAGGTGGTCTCCGAGGAGCTCGGCGCGGACGGAGCATTCGTCGAGCGCTTCGAGCGGGAAGCCAGGCTGGTCAGCTCGGTCAATCATCCCAACGTGGTCGCCCTCCATGACGTGGGCGTCCACGACGGCAAGCCATACTTCGTCACCGAGCTGCTCCAGGGAGAGACGCTCCGGACCCGACTGGGGAAGGGCGCCGTGCCGCTTCCCACCGCCCTCGCCTGGGCGACGCAGATGGCCGAGGGTCTGGCGGCGGCGCACGAGCGAGGCATCGTCCACCGAGATCTCAAACCGGAGAACGTGCTGGTGACCCGCGACGGGCACGTGAAGCTGCTCGACTTCGGCATCGCCAAGGTGATTGCCGCGGCACACGAGCCAGCCGTCCCGAGCGACACCAGTCCGCGCGACCTCCTGAGCGAGACCGTGGCCTCGGGGGGCGTGAAGACCGGAACCGGAATCGTGATCGGCACGCCCGGCTACATGTCACCAGAGCAGGTGCGGGGCGACCCGGTCGACGCCCGGACTGACCTCTTCAGCCTCGGCGCGGTGCTGTACGAGCTCCTGGCGGGCCGGCGGGCCTTCCCCGGCGCTTCGGCCGTGGAGAGCGGATACGCCATCCTCCATCACGACCCCGAGCCGCTTCCGGCCACCATTCCCCCGAACGTGGCTCAGGTCGTCGGTCGGTGTCTGGAGAAGGATCCGGGCCGCCGGTTCCAGTCGGCGCGGGACCTGGCCTTCCACCTCGAGGCGCTCCGTGCGCCCACGTCGAGCACGACGCCGGCGATCGCGAGCCCCGAGCTGCGTGGGCGCCGCTGGTGGATCTGGGTGGCCACGGCGGTCGGTCTGGTCACGCTCGCCGCGGTGATCCGGGCCGTCGACTCTGGGTGGAAGCTCGCGCCGGCGCTCGGAAAGCGCGCCGAGACGGACCGGTCGGGCGCCCAGCGAGCCGGTGTCACGCCGTCGATCGCCGTGCTGCCCTTCGTGAACCTCAGCTCGGACAAGGAGCAGGAGTACTTCTCCGACGGAGTCACCGAGGAGCTCCTCGATGCGCTGGCCCGGGTGAGGGGGCTGAAGGTGGCGGGCCGAACCTCGTCGTTCCAGTTCAAGGGAAAGAACCAGGACGCCCGTACGATCGGAGAGGCGCTCGGCGTCGCAAACCTCGTCGAGGGCTCGGTCCGGAAGCAGGGAAACCGGGTTCGGATCACTGCTCAGCTCATCCAGGCCGAGGATGGGTTCCACCTCTGGTCCCACACCTTCGAGGGCGACCTAACGAACGTCTTCGACCTCCAGGAGCGGATCGCGCGCGCCATCACGGACGAGCTCCGGGTCGTGCTCCAGGGAGATCAGCGTCAGCGGCTGGTCCCCGTCGCCACGAGGAACCCCGAGGCCCATGCGCTCTATCTCCAGGCCAGCGCGATCTTCACGCGGCGGGACGGCGCGCGGTTCCCGGATGGGATCGCCCAGCTCGAGCAGGCGCTGCGACTCGACCCCAGCTACGCCCGGGCAGCGGGTCGGCTCGGCGCGATGTGGGTGCTCATGCCGGTCTACCGGCCCGCTGACCTCAACTCCGCGCTGGATGGAGCCGAGAAGGCAGCGCATCGCGCCATCGAGCTGGATCCATCCCTCGCCGAGCCTCAGGCCGTGCTCGCCCTCGCGTTCGAGGAGCGCCGGCAATACGTGAAGGCCAAGGCCGCCTTCCTGCGCGCGCTGGAGCTGGATCCGGACGATGTCACGGCCAATTTCTGGTTCGCGACGAGCCTGATCTGCAAGGGCCACGTCCGGGAGGGGAGTGCGCTCCTGGATCGGATGCTGAGCATCGACCCGATGTATCCCAACGGCCTGCACTGGCGTGCGATCAGCGCGTTCTCCGCCGGAGACCTCGACCTCGCGGAGCGGTTGGCCCGCCGCGCCCGGGACGTCGGACTGGCGCACGTGGGACTCGGCCTCTCCTACGTCGCCGAGGCGCGAGGTCAGCGCGAGGAGGCCCTCGCGCAGCTGACCTCGGCGCTGACCGCGCTGGGGCAGGACCTTCCGGCAGGCACGGCCGAGGACATTGCCCGCGGCGCCCTGGGCGACGTCCGCGCACGCGATCAGGCGCTGAGCAAGATCGAGCGCCATCTCGCCACGCACTCCTCCGCGGTGAGCGGAGTGGCGCCTTACGGGCTGATCCGACTGGGTCGCCCGCGAGAAGGGCTCGAGGTCCTCGCCCGGGGTCTCACCGGGAATGACGCCCTCGTCCTCCCGTTGTTCTGGACCCCGTACGGGCGCGCGGTGCGGACCCTGGCCGAGTTCCCCGACGCTGCCCGTCGGATCGGTCTGGTGGAGTTCTGGGAGCAGCACGGTCCGCCGGACATGTGCCAGCGGGTCCAGCCGGGGAAATACGTCTGCCAGTGACCCCGGTCAGCTCCGGGTCTTTCCGAGCTTCAGCACGTGATCGACGAGCGGGTCGTAATCCTCCTCGCGGATGACGTTCCTCCACGAGGGCATCCGGGTCCCGGGCCGGATGCTCTGCGCGTCCTGGATCCAGAGCTTGAGCGTCTCCCGCGTGGGGTAGTGCTCCGCGGCCTGGCGCAGATCGGCGATCCCGATTCCATCGTCGCCGTGACAGGAGACGCAGCCGTAACGCTCGTAGAGCGCCTTGCCGTCCGTCTTCGCCGCCGCGGAGGGAGAGGGCGGCGGGGGCCTCGGGACGGCGTGCCGGAGGGGCGGGACGGTTCGCAGGTACGCGTGGATCGCCGCGCCCTCCTCGTCCGTCAGGTCGGGAAACAGGCCCATCGGGTAGCGGATGAGGGTTCGGTCGGGCCGGAAACCGGTCCGGAGCGCGGTCACGAGATCGCGCTCGGACCAGCGGCCGATCCCGGTCTCCTGGTCCGGGGTGATGTTCGTGGTGGGGACGGTGTGCCGGTGCAGGTCGAGCATCGGGTTTCCTCCCCCCAGGTAGCCGGCCGACTTCTCGGGCTCGGCGACGTTCATCGTCTTGAAGTCCGCCGAGTGGCAGCCGTAGCACTCGAGCGCGAACACCAGGTAGCGCCCGTGAGCGACGCGATCGGTGACCGGCGGCGCGACGATGGGGCGCTCGGGGTAGGGGAGCTTCTTGAACACGGTGTGGCAGAGGAGCTTGGTGAGGAACGACGGCTGCGCGACCCCGGGTGGGTCCCGGTCCGACGCCTCGACCATCGGATCATCCGAGCGCATGAAGGCGATGATCGACGCCAGGTCCTCGTCGGAGATGTGGGGCAGCTTGGCCATGTACGGCGGCGTGTACCGGCCGTCGCGCTTCACTCCGGTACGGATCAGGTAGGCCAGCTCGGCGTCGGTCCAGCTGCCGATTCCCTTGGTGGGGTGACGGGTGATGTTGGGCGAATAGATGACGCCGAACTCGGCCGGCGCGTCGATCATCAGCTTGCCGGTGAGCTGGCGCGTGGTCGGGTCCAGGTGACAGTTGGCGCAGAGAGCGCTGGCCAGCTTCTTCCCCCGGGCGATGCGCTCGGGCGTGGGATCGGCGCGGAAGGCGACCTTCTCGACGGGGTACCTGGGAATGCCGTCGATCTGGACGTAGAGGAGGAAGCCGCCGACGAGCACCACCACGGCGGCGAGGACGAGACCGAGGATCTTGAGGGCGCGGCGCATCCGGGAGGCGCGGTATAGACCAGGAGGCCGACTCCTGGCTCACTCCAGTGAAACAACCGCCCGGGTCGTCGATCCAAGTCACCGGACACTGCCTCGCCCCGCCTTCCCCCTCGACGGCCTGCCTCGTGCGATGACCGCGGTCATGCAAGCGCTCCACATCACCTCCCACGGGCCTCCGGTTTCGCTCCGGGCCACGGACGTCCCGGAGCCCGCGCGAGCGCCGGACCAGGTCCGCATCGCGGTCGAGGCCGCCGGCATCAATCCCAGTGACGTCCTCAGCCTCGAGGGCCGCTTCCCCCACGCGGTCCTGCCTCGCATCCTCGGCCGCGACTTCGCCGGGCGGGTGGTGGAGGGGCCGGCCGAGCTCGTGGGCGCCGCCGTGTGGGGCACGGGCGGCGACCTGGGCATCACCCGGGACGGAACCCACGCCGAGCAGCTGGTTCTCCCGGCCGCTGCGGTGTCGCGGCGACCCTCGAACCTCACCCCCGAGCAGGCCGCGAGCGCGGGGGTGCCGTTCACCACCGCCTGGACCTGCCTGGTGGACGCCGCGCACGTCCAGGCCGGTGAGACGGTGGTGGTCTCCGGCGCGGTGGGGGCGGTGGGCTGGGCCGCCGTCGAGCTGGCCTCCGCGCTCGGGGCCCGGGTCATCGCCCTGGTGAAGGATGCGACGCAGGCGGCGCGCGTCGATCCCGCCCGGGTGGCCGGGGTGGCTCGGTCGGATCTCGCCAATCTCCCGGCGGTGGTCCGCGAAGCGACCGGCGGCGCGGGCGCTCAGGTCGCCCTGAGCGGAGTGGGCAGCCCGATCTTCGCGGCGCTACTGGAGAGCCTGGGGCCGGGCGGCCGGCTCTGCGTGTACTCGGCCGCCGCCGGACCCGAGGTGACGCTCAATCTCTTCGATTTCTATCGCCGGCGACTCGCCCTGCTCGGTATCAATACCGCCATCTTCACCGTGGCCGACAGTGCACGCATCCTCGACCAGCTCAGGCCTCTCTTCGACGGCGGTCGAGTCCGGCCCCATCCATCGATCGACTCTCATCCACTCTCGGAGGCTGCGCGCGCGTACGCGCTGGTCGCCGGAGGCTCGGCGAGCAAGGTGGTCCTCGTTCCCCGGCCTGCCTCCGGGCGTTGAGGACCACCCAGCAGCCCGCGTCATCGACGGCGCGCGCCGCTGCAACTGCCCCGGGAGGCCCGCGGGGGAGGTATAGGGGAGCCACGCGGAGGAGGGTCCCATGGCCGAGTACGTCGTCGCCGGTGCGACCGGGCACGTTGGATCAGTGGTCGCCCAGGCGTTGCTGGACAGCGGGCGGAAGGTCCGGGTGATCGCCCGTGACCCCCACAAGGCCGAGCGCTGGAAGAAGCGCGGGGCGCACGTGGGCCAGGTGGATCTGTCCAACGTCCACGATCTGCTCAATGGACTCCGGGGGACCGAGGCTGCGTTCCTCCTGCTCCCGTCCTTCCCGCCGAACACCACCGGCGTCCGGGGAAAGGCGAAGAAGATCATCGACGCCCTGGTGCACGCGATCTCCGGGACGGACGTGAAGCACGTCGTCTTCCTCTCCTCCGTCGGCGCGCAGCACGCGGACGGGACCGGGCCCGTGGTTCTGCTGCACGACGCCGAGCAGGAGCTGCGGACCCTCAAGACGCCGGTGACCTTCCTCCGGGCTTGCTACTTCATGGAGAACTGGGGTCCGGCGCTCCCCGACGCCAAGGAAGGGCTGCTCAATACCTTCCTCCCGGCGGAGCTGAAGTGGAACCACATCTCCACCCACGACGTGGGGCAGACCGCCGCCCGTCTGGTGCTCGAGCACCCCAAGGCGCACCGGGTGGTGGAGCTCTCCGGTCCCGAGGAGGTGGGTCCGGCGGACGTCGCCCGGGTGCTCTCGAAACTCCTGGAGACCGAGGTCGAGCCGCTGGAGGAGCCACTCGACCAGGTGGCGGAGGCCTTCACCGGGATGGGCTTCTCGCCCGAGCTCGCGCAGATGTACCAGGGGCTCTACCAGGGCATCGCCTCGAAGCGCCTCTCGTTCGAGCACCCGGAATCGGTCGTCCGGGGGAAGGACACCCTGGAGCAGACGCTCCAGGCGATGCTGGCCAAGCTCTAGGTCAGGGCGGCCGCCGTCGAGGTCCAGGTCAAAGTCGTCAGGCGGGCTATCGTCGGCGCCGTCAGGGCGGCCGCGCTCAGCGTTCGACTGCGGCGAAGGGGAGCCACTTCTCCCGCGCGGGCGCCGGGGTGAGCAGGCTCACCACCACCAGCGAGACCACCGAGACCAGCAGCGCGGGGAAGATCGCGTCCCGGGCGAGCCAGCTCGCGGGCAGAAACGTCGAGCGGTGGGCCTCCAGCGCGATCTGCTGGAGGTTCCAGACGATGGTGATCGCGGTGCCCGCCAGGATGCACACCACCGCCCCGGCGGCGGTGGCGCGCCGCCAGAAGAACGCGGCGAGCACCACCGGGGTGATGGCCGCCGCGTACACCGTGTAGGCGTAGAGGGACATCGCGAGGATGGACTCGCTCACCGTGCCCTGCAGCAGCGCGAAGAGGCCCAGCACGCCGATCAGCACCCGCGACATTCGGAGCACCGCCCGGTCCGAGGCCCCGGGGTTCACGAACCGGGTGTACACGTCGTTGACCAGGTTGGTGGCCGGGGAGAAGAGGTAGTTGTTCGCGGTCGAGATGACCTTGGCGAAGACGGCTCCCACGAGGATGGCTCCCACCAGCGACGGGACGCCGTTCCGGGCCGTGTAGGGGATGATCTCCCGCGGCTTCACCGCCGGGTCGTGGAGGAACAGCGCCGCCCCGAGCACGGCGATGGCGACGATGAGGATCTCGAGGAGCACCGTCCCCCCGAGCCAGAAGACCACCGAGAGCCGCGCGTCGCGCTCGCTCCGGGCGCTGAAGAACTTCTGGTAGATGCTCTGGTTGCCCATCAGGAGCAGCATGGTTGGGACGAGGAGCTCCATCGCGCGGACGAACCCGCCGCCCGCGCCGCCGAACTTCCCGAAGGGCTGGAAGTACTCGGGAGGGAGCGCGGCGTGGAACCCGCTCCAGCCCCCCACACGGGCCAGCAGGAACGGGACAGAGAGCAGTGCCGCGACGGTGGTGAGGCTGCCGATGACCACGTCCATGTAGGCCACCGAGGCCATGCCGGCGAGCGCGGTGAAGAGGACGACGAAGACCGCGATGATGACCATCCCCAGCGCATGCTCCTTTCCCGCGGAGAGGCCGAAGGTCTCGCGCGCGACGACGTCGAGGCCGGGGAAGATGATGTGCAGGATGTCGCCGCCACCCTTGAACTGGTACGAGGCGATGGCGGTGAAGGCGAAGAGGATCGCCGTCGCTCCGAGGATCCGAGCCCAGACGTCGTAGCGGGTCTCGAGCAGGTCGGGGATGGTGAACCGGGCGAACTTCCTCGCCCGCGGCGCGATGAAGAAGATGACCAGGAGCCCGCACCAGCCGCCCGCGCCCTGCCAGAGGGCGGCGAAGCCGTTCCGGAACGCGTTCTCCGCTCCGGCGAAGAGCGAGCCCGAGCCGATCCACGAGGCGAGGAGGGTGAACACCAGGACGTACCAGGGGAGGGTGCGTCCGGCGACCAGGTAATCGGCCTTGGTTCGCGTCTTCCGGACCTGGCTCAGGCTCACCGACAGCAGCGCGAGGACGATGAGCGCGAGGACCAGCGCGTAGACGTTCATGGGGCCGCGGAGCCTAGCGCCTCACCGCTCTGGCGCGGTGGAAAGGTCGTCAGTCCGGCAGCTCGATGCGCTCGAAGATCCCCTCGTACCGGACCACGAGATCGGAGCCGTCCAGCTCGAGGCGTGCCCGGAACGCCACGTCCTCTCCGTGCAGGCTTTCGTAGAGGTACTCCCGCGGCGAGAGACGGGTGTAGCGCTGCCGGAGCGGTTCCACCGTGAGCTCGGGAAAGCGGACCCAGGCAGCGGTGAGCTCGGCCTGCGCTCCCACCCCGAGCGCCACCCGGCGGATGGCGGAGGTGTTGGTCGACGGGGTCAGCCCGAGGTCGACGTCGAGCGCCCCGCGGCAGTTCTCGATCTCGCGGTCGCCGTCGAACCAGCGGCCCGACGGTTCGCGGCGCAGGGCGAGAGACCGGGTGCCGCCGGCCTCACGGACCGAGGCCTCCGCGCGAACGGTGGCCCAGGAGCCGTCGAAGACGACGCGGTAGCTGGCCTCCCACGCCGGAAGACCGTCGACCCTCACCTGCCCCTCGAAGCTACGACCGTCCTCGCGGAAGTCCTCGACCCCAGGAACGTCGAGCCGCCTCCATGTCCGTCGATGGATCAACGTCCAGCCGCCTCACTGGGGGCAGGGCGCGCCCGCGTCAGACCAGCGCTTGAACGCCGCGACGAACTCGGCGTGCGGGACGCTCACCGGTCGCCGTCCGAACCCGGGCGACCAGCCCCAGAGGACGAGGGGATCGCTGCTCACGTGCTGGAGCAGGCCGGCCATGTCCTTGTGACCGTTCCGCTGCGGGTCCTTGAGCTGCTCGCAGAGCTCCCTCGAGCTCCGTCCGACGAAGACCATCTTCATCTCCGGAGGAGGGAGGTGCCAGTCGGTGGCGACGCCGGGCGGCTGGTGGGGACCGTAGCTGTCGGGAGCGTTGGCCTTGCCGTGGCAGGCGCTGCACTCGGCGCCGGGCAGTCCGTGGCCCGTGGGGCCGCGCTGCACGTTCATCGCGTGCACGAAGCCCTGGTCGGTCTGGAGCGGCTGGTCGATGGCCGGATGGCAGTTCTGGCACCGCGGATCCTGGAGCACCGCACGGACGGTCTCGAACGCGGCAAGGGGGGCCTGCGCACTGGCCGGCGCGGCCGCGGCTGCCATGGGGACCGGCGTCGCCGGCGCGGGGCCCTCCGAGTGTGAGCAGCCGGCGAGGACGAGGCTGGAGATCAGGATCAGGCGCATGAGGGGTTCAGGCCAGACGGAAGGGAAGGGTGCGGAGCCGCTTCCCGGTGAGGGCGAACACCGCATTGCCCACGGCGGGTGCGATGGGCGGCGTCCCCGGCTCGCCGATGCCACCCATCTTCGCGCCGCTCTTGATGATGTGGACCTCCACGGTGGGCATCTCGTCGATCCGGAGCACCTGGTAGTCGTGAAAGTTGCTCTGCTCGACACGCCCCTCGCGGAAGGTGAGCTGGCTGTGCAGCGCCGCGGCCAGCCCGAAGGCGATGCCGCCCTGGATCTGCGCCTCGATCCCCAGAGGATTGATCGGCTGACCGCAGTCGACCGCGCACACCACCCGGTGGACCCGGATGTCGCGCTCCGGCTCGATCGAGACCTCGGCGACCTGGGCGACGATGCTCCCGAACGACTCGTGGAGCGCGAGCCCCCTCGCACGGCCCGGGGCCGGGGCCCGACCCCAGCCGGCGTTCTCCGCGGCGGTCTTCAGGACCTTGGCGTGGCGGGGGGAGCGCTTGAGCATCTCCAGCCGGAAGGCGAGCGGGTCCTTCCCCGCGGCGTGCGCCAGCTCGTCCAGCATGGACTCGACGACGAAGGCGGTGTGGCTGTTGCCGACCGAGCGCCACCAGAGGACCGGGATCGGCCGGCGCGGGGAGTGGAGCGTCACCCTCCGCGCGGCCACCCCGGCCAGGTAGGCCGAGTCGTTGATCCCCTCGATCGAGGTCTCGTCGATGCCGTTCTTGACCATCATCGCCTCGAACGGGGTGCCGGCGAGGATCGACTGGCCGACGACGGTGTGCTTCCAGGCGACGGGGCGTCCCTTGCCGTCGAGTGCTGCCTCGACGCGGTGGTGGTACGCGGGCCGGTAGTAGCCGCCCCGGATGTCGTCATCGCGCGTCCACATCACCTTGACCGGCACGCCGGCGGCCTTGGTCACCTCGGCCGCCTCGCGGGCGAAGTCCGAGACGGGCGTGGCCCGGCGGCCGAACCCACCGCCGAGGAAGGTGGTGTGGATGTTCACCTGCTCCGGCTTCAGCCCCAGGACCTGCGCGACGACCTGCTGGTCCATCGTCTGGAACTGGGTGCCGATCCACACGTCGCAGCGGTCGCCCTCGCGCTTGACGGTGCAGTTGAGCGGCTCCATCGGGGCATGGGCGAGGTACGGGACCTCGTAGTCCGCCTCGAGGCGCTTCGCGCCCTTTCCCAGGCTCGCCTCCACGTTGCCCTTCGACACGGCGACCGCGCCGTCGGTACGGGACAGGGCCAGAGCCTCGGCCCGCATCTTCTCCGTGTCCATCCCGGCGAAAGATCCAAGGTCCCAGTCGGTCTTGAGGGCAGCGCGACCAAGGCGCGCCGACCAGGCGTTGGTGGCAATCACCGCCACGCCGCTCGGAACCTGGACCACCTGCTCCACCCCGGGGACCTTCCGGGCCTCGGTGGCATCGAAGGACCGGAGCGTCCCTCCGAACACCGGGGACCGCGACACCAGCGCCGTCCGGAGCCCGGGGAACTGGACGTCGATGCCGAACACCGCCCGTCCGGTGATCTTCTCCGGGGAGTCGAGCCGGCGCACCGGCTTGCCGATCGAGGTCCACTTCTCCGGGGGCTTGAGGTTGACCTTGGTCGGGGCGGGGAGGGCGCGGGCGTGCTCGGCGAGCTGTCCGAACGAGGCCCGGCGGCTCCCCCCGATGACGTATCCGTTCTCCACCCGGAGCTTGGCCGCGTCGGTCTTCCACTCCTCGGCGGCGGCACGGACGAGGAGCTCCCGGGCCAGCGCGCCCACGGTCCGGTACCGGTCGTACTCCGACCAGGTGCTGGTCGACCCGCCGGTCATCTGCATCCCGAACCCGGTGTGGGCGTAGGCCGGATGAGCCGGGGCGTGCTCGACGCGGATCTTCGACCAGTCGCAGCCCAGCTCCTCGGCGACCAGGAGGGGGAGGGTGGTCCAGATGCCCTGGCCCATCTCGGAGTGCGAGAGGAGGACGGTCACCGTGTCGTCGGTCCCGATGCGGAGGAAGGCGTTGGGCGAGGGCAGCGGCTTCGGCTTCCTGGCCGGGCCCGCGAGGAGCGCCTCGGCCCGTCCGGGAATGACGAAGGCGATGATCAGGCCGGTGCCGGAGGCGGCCAGCAGCTCGCGGCGGGAGATGGCGCGCATGGCTACGCCCCTCCCTTGAGCTCGGCTGCGCGGTGAACGGCGGCCCGGATGCGCTGATAGGCGCCGCAGCGGCAGATGTTGCCCGACAGGGCGGCGTCGATGTCCGCGTCGGTCGGCTTGGGGTTGGTGGTGAGGAGTGCGGCGGCGGTCATGATCTGCCCCGGCTGGCAGTAGCCGCACTGGACGACGTCGACCTCCGCCCACGCGCGCTGGACCGGGTGCGAGCCGTCGGACGAGAGCCCCTCGATGGTGGTGACCGCACGGCTTCCGACCGCTGCCACCGGGGTGGAACATGCCCGGACGGCCTTCCCGTCGAGGTGAACCGTGCAGGCTCCGCACTGGGCCATCCCGCAGCCGAACTTCGTCCCGGTGTAGCCCAGCACGTCGCGAAGCACCCACAGGAGAGGCATGTCCGACGGTGCGTCGACCTCTCGTTCCCGGCCGTTGACGAGGAGCTTCATCTCCGAGCCCTCCTGCCCGTGGTGAGCGGCGAGCCTTTAACGGAGGGCCGGCGTCTCGCCAGCTGGGAATTGTGAAGATGGCCGAAACAGCCCATCAAGCAATACTGGTGCGGAGCGCTCCCAGGGCCTGATCGACTTCCGCCTCGGTGTTGAAGATGGCCGCCGAGAGCCGGGCGTAGACGTTGGCGTAGGGGCTGGTGCTGGCGACGATCTTCTTCGAGAGGAGTGCCTTCACCACGTCCTCGGGCTTCTTCCCCGCGACCTCGAAGCAGCAGATGCCAGCCGAGAGGGCCGGATCGCGCGGCGTGTGGAGGGTCACGCCCTTCATGCTCGCGAGCCCGTCCTTGATGCGGCCGTTGAGCTCGGCGACCCGCGCGGCGACGCGGCTGCGCCCCATGGACTGCGCCATCTTGAACGCGGCGACCGTCGCCCACTGGTGCTCGTAGGCCTGGAAGCCACCGGGGGTCATCCGCCGGGCGCTGGTGGGCGTGCGCTCGGGGCGGTTCTCGATCCAGGCCTCGTACTGCTCCAGGTCCGAGAAGCTCGGGATCACCGGACGGAGACGTGCCCAGGCGTCCGGCCGCGCCCAGACGAGCCCGGTGCCGCGCGGGCCGTAGATCCACTTGTGGGTTCCGGCGGAGAAGTAATCCGCGCCCATCTCGGCGACGGTCTCGTCGACACAGCCGAGGCCGTGGACGCCGTCCACGACGAGGAGGATCCGGTCCTGGGCGTCTCGTTTCTGGTTGAGCTCGGCGAGCGCCCTGGAGATGGCACGGACCGGGAGCCGGATGCCGGTCTGCGAATGCACCCAGGTGATGCCGACGACTCGCGTCGCCGGACGGACCGCGCTGCGGATCCGGCTGACGATCTCGTCCACGCTGGCCTTCGAGGCCTGGGTGAAGAGGGGAATCTTCCGGTAGGTCGCGCCGGAGCGCTCGGTGGCGAACCGGATCGACTCGTGGTGGACCACGTGGTCGTGCTCGGTGCAGAGGACCTCCTGCCCGGGCTTGAGCGGGAGGCCGTGGTAGATCAGCGCGAGGCCGGTGGTGGTGTTGGGGGTGAGGCAGACCTCGTCGGGCTTTCCCCCGAGGTACGCCGCGGCGGCCTCGCGGACCCGGCTCTGGACGTTGTCCGACTCGGCCTCGAACAGCCCCTGCTCGGTGGTGAGGAAGGGGTTCTCGTCGAGGGTCGTCCGCCAGGCGTCGATCGCGTCGCGGACCGGCGCGGGGTGTGTGGAGATGTAGAACCCTGCGAAGTGGAGGTACCTCGGGTCGAGGCGGAACTGGCTGCGGACGGTCTTCCAGTCGTCCAGCTTGGGGGTGGCCGGGGTGGCGGCCTCGAGCGCGGCGAGGAGTCGTCCCGGGGCGAGCAGGACACCGGCCGCGACTCCCTGGGAGGCAAGGAACGCACGGCGTGAGAGGGCCATCGGGACCTCCGCAGCGGGGTAGGGCGGGCGACTCTACGCCGGTTCCCCCCACCTTGCCTCACCTGTGGGGTTCGCCCGAGGTCTGCGCCTGCGGACCGCACACAGGGGCCCCCGCGGCCGACAGGCCCTCGATCGAGCAGGGCCACAGGAGGGCTGGCAAACTATCGGCAGTTGACCCTTCTGCAGAAAGTCGCAGCGCGCTTGCGCGCGCTGCTGTCGGCGGACACCGACCAGGCACTGGTTCGCGCGCGCAGCTCCGGCGAGGTGCTGGTCGGAGCGATGCGCCTCGGACTGATCATGACGATCGTGGTCACGAACACGATCTTCGATCCGAGTGTCGTGACACACCCGTTGGGGGTCACGCTGACCTTCGCCGCGCCGCTCTATGCGCTGGCGATGCTCTTCCTCGCTTACCGCGTGCAGGGGTCGTGGATCTCATGGGCAAGCTGCGCTGTCGACGTGACACTGATCACCCTCACGCTCAGCCTGTTCGTGGTCAACGGAAAGCCCATGGGAGCGATCAACAATCGCTTCCTCTTCGAGACCTACGCTTTCGTGGCGATCAACTCCACGCTCCGGTTCGACTGGCGGCTGTGCGCCTTCACCAGCGCGCTCGCCGTTCTCCAGTACGTCGGCCTAAGCTACTACGTCGCAGCGCACTGGGATCTCCTGAGCCTGACCAGCGAGGAGTTTGGGAACTTTGCTCCCCGGTCGCACGTCTTCCGGATCATCGTTCTGATCGGAGTAGGTGCCACGACGGTCGCTGCCGCGAAGTGGGCTCGCCATCTCAGACTCATGGTCGGTACCGACCACCTGACTGGTCTGTCTCAGCGGCGTCCCTTCCTGGAGCGGATCGAGGAAGAGCTCGCACGCTCGGGCGAGCGCTCCACGCTGAGCATCGCGTTATTCGATGTCGACGAGTTCAAGCGCTTCAACGATCGCTTCGGGCACCTCGCGGGGGACCGCGCCCTCCAGCTGCTCGCCCAGCGGCTACGGAAGCTCGTCCGCACGACGGACCTCGTGGCCCGCTTCGGAGGGGAAGAATTCGTCGTCGCCTTTCCCCGGATGGATGTTGCCCGGGCTGCCCGCCGGGTGAATGAGCTGCGCGCCGACCTCGCGCAGGTCTCCCTGCCAACGACTGAGGGAGTACAACATCTCACTGTCAGTGCTGGCGTGGGAAGCTGGCCGGAGGACGGTCAGACGTTCGATGAGGTTCTCGGCAGGGTGGACGAGCGCCTCTACGAGGCCAAGCGGACCGGCCGTAATCGCATCGTCGGCCCGGAGGCTGCTCTCCGCTCCGTGCAGGACGCCTGAAGCCCTCCTTCCCTTCCGGCGGAGGACCGGTGCGCCTACACCCTTGCCTACTTTCGGACCTTGTGTTGCTATGTCGCCTCTTTCGAGAGGGTTCTCACGGACCCGTACGCAGAGGGGGCAGCCATGGCACGTTTCATTGCGGCTCTGAAGCGAGTGACGCAGTCACCAGCACTCCACCGGGTGGCGCTGACCCTGCTCGTCCTTTCGCCACTCTCCCGGGGCGGCTGCAACTAGGGCCGCTCGTTTCACTGGAGAGATGCTGGTGCGGTGTTGACCGATCGACCGGTCGGCAACTGCTTGCGCCGGCACCGTGGGGGTGCTAGGTAGCGCGCCCCTTCGTCGCAGCAGTTCTGTGACAACCAGGAGCATCGAGGGACACCGGGCGGCCCCCTGGCTGGGGACCTCTCGGCCGTCACGGCAGTCGAGGACGACAGAAGAATGGCGACTCAGAAGATTCGCATCCGGCTCAAGGCGTACGACTCGAAGCTCCTGGATCAGTCTGCAGGAGAGATCGTCGAGACCGCCCGGCGCACAGGCGCCCGGGTCGCGGGACCGATCCCTCTGCCGACCCGCATCAACAAGTTCACCGTGCTCCGCAGCCCGCACGTGGACAAGAAGAGCCGGGAGCAGTTCGAGATCCGCACCCACAAGCGGCTCCTCGACATCCTCGAGCCCACCCAGCAGACGCTGGACGCACTCATGAAGCTCGATCTGTCGGCCGGCGTCGACGTCGAGATCAAGAGCTAAGCCATGGCCAAGTTCGACGTCGTCGATCTGGATAGGAAGAAGGTCCGCGAGATCGAGCTCTCCGACGCGGTGTTCGGCGCCGAGCCGAATCCGAACCTCTTCTACGAGGTCTCCAAGTTCCAGCAGATCAACCGCCGCCGCGGCACCGTGGGGGTGAAGAACACCTCCCTGGTCAGGGGCGGCGGCAAGAAGCCCTACAAGCAGAAAGGCACCGGCCGCGCCCGCCAGGGCTCCATCCGCGCCAGCCAGTGGGTCGGCGGCGGCAAGGCCATGGCCCCCAAGGCCCGCGACTACAGCTACCGCCCGCCCAAGAAGGTCCGGAAGGGCGCGCTGTGCGCCGCGCTGTCGCTCCGGGCCCGGGAGAAGGCCCTGGTCATCGTCGACACCTTCAACCTCGAGTCGACCAAGACCAAGGCCACCCTGGAGCTGCTCACCAAGCGGCTCAAGCTCCAGAACGCCCTGGTGGTGGACGAGCGGAAGAACACGCTGCTCCACCGCACGGTGCGGAACCTGGCCGACTTCGACGTGCTCCCGCCCGAGGGCCTGAACCTCGAGTCGCTCCTCAAGCACAAGGCGGTGGTCCTCTCGTCGGCGGCGGCCCAGGCCCTCAACACGTCGCTGGAGGCCCGCTGATCATGCTGGTCACCGACGTCATCAAGGGCCCGCTCATCACCGAGAAGCTGGACAAGGCCCGCGAGAAGTTCCGGCACTACAGCTTCCTCGTCGACCGGGACGCCACGAAGCACGACGTGGCCCGGGCGGTCCAGACGCTCTTCAACGTCCACGTCGAGGCGGTCCGGACCACCATCATCCGCGGCAAGGTGAAGCGGGTGGGACGGAGCATGGGCAAGCGCCCCAACTACAAGAAGGCGATCGTCACCCTGAAGGAAGGCGACAAGATCGACCTGTTCGAGGGAGGCGTGGTCTGACATGGGCATCAAGAAGTACAAGCCGACCTCGGCCGCCCGTCGCCTGACGACGGTCTCTGACTTCGCGGACATCACCCGGGACCGGCCGGAGAAGTCCCTCACCGAGGCGATGAAGCGCTCGGGCGGGCGCAACGTCCACGGCCACATCACCCGGCGGCACCAGGGCGGCGGCCACAAGCGCCGTTACCGGACCATCGACTTCAAGCGCCGCGACAAGGACGGCATCCCGGCCAAGGTCGCGAGCGTGGAGTACGACCCGAACCGGTCGGCCAACATCGCGCTCCTGCACTACGCGGACGGCGAGAAGCGCTACATCCTCGCGCCCCTGGGCCTCACCGTCGGTGACACCCTGTTCGCCGGCGCCGAGGCCGACATCCGGCCCGGCAACGCGCTCCCCCTGGGGAGCATCCCGGTGGGCACCACCATCCACAACGTGGAGCTCAAGCCAGGCCGTGGCGCCCAGATGATCCGCTCGGCCGGCAGCTCCGGGCAGCTGATGGCGAAGGAGGGCGGCTACGCCCAGGTCCGGCTGCCCTCGGGGGTCGTGCGCAAGGTGCTGCTCGAATGCCGGGCCACCATCGGCCAGCTGGGCAACGTCGAGCACGACATCATCCGCATCGGGAAGGCGGGCAAGAGCCGCTGGCTGGGCATCCGGCCCACCGTCCGCGGTCTGGCCATGAACCCCGTCGACCATCCGCACGGCGGTGGCGAGGGCAAGAGCGGCCAGGGCAACCCGCACCCGGTCTCGCCGTGGGGCAAGAAGACCAAGGGCCTCAGCACGCGGAAGAACAAGCGGACCGACAAGTTCATCGTCAGCGGGCGCCGGAGCGGCGTCCGGAGCCAGTAGGAGAGGCGAGCCAGTGGCACGTTCGATCAAGAAGGGCCCCTTCGTGGACGCCCACCTCCTCAAGAAGGTCGAGGACCTCATCAAGGGGAACCAGAAGAAGGTGGTGAAGACCTGGTCCCGCCGGTCCACCATCCTTCCCGAGTTCGTGGGTCACACCTTCGCGGTGCACAACGGGCGGAAGTTCATCCCGGTGTTCGTCACCGAGAACATGGTGGGCCACAAGCTGGGCGAGTTCGCGCCCACCCGATCCTTCACCGGCCACTCCGCGGAGAAGAAGGTCGCCAAGCCGGCCGCGGGCTCCGGCGGACCGAAGTGAGCGTCTGACATGGAATCGACTGCCCACCTCAGGAACTTCCGGATGTCGCCCCGCAAGATCGCGGTGGTGGTGGACCTGATCCGCGGCAAGCCCGTGGGCGCGGCCCTCAACATCCTCCGGTTCACCAAGCGCGCGGCGGCCAAGCCGGTCGCCAAGCTCATCCAGTCCGCGGTGGCCAACGCCACCGACCTCTCCAAGGGTCAGGTGGACGTGGACGCGCTGTACGTGAAGACCATCTCCGTGGACCAGGGTCCGACGCTGAAGCGGTTCATGCCGCGGGCGATGGGCCGGGCCACCCCCATCCACAAGAAGAGCAGCCACGTCCACGTGGTGCTCGCCGACACGCCCATCCGTTCGCGGAAGGCGAGGAGCTGAGACATTGGGTCAGAAGGTCCATCCCATCGGTTTCCGGCTCGGGGTCATCAAGACCTGGGACAGCAAGTGGTTCGAGCACAAGAACTACGCCCAGTGGCTCCACGAGGACATCCGGATCCGTGAGTTCGTGAAGAAGTCGCTTGGCCACGCCGGGGTCTCCAAGGTGGAGATCGAGCGGGCGGCGAACAAGGTGAAGGTCAACGTGCACACCGCACGGCCGGGCATCGTCATCGGCAAGCGCGGAGCGGGCATCGAGACGGTGAAGAAGGACCTCCAGAAGTTCACCAAGAACGAGGTCTTCCTGAACATCGTCGAGGTGCGGAAGGCCGAGACCGACGCCCAGCTGGTCGCGGAGAACATCGCCACCCAGCTCGAGCGCCGCATCGCGTTCCGCCGGGCGATGAAGAAGGCCATCCAGACCGCGATGAAGTTCGGCGCCAAGGGCATCCGCGTCGCCTGCTCCGGACGCCTCGGGGGCAGCGAGATGGCGCGCTACGAGTGGTACCGCGAGGGCCGGGTTCCCCTGCACACCCTGCGGGCGGACATCGACTACGGCTTCGCCGAGGCCAAGACCACCTACGGGAAGATCGGCTGCAAGGTGTGGGTGTGCCGCGGCGAGGTGCTTCCCACCAAGGGCGGCGGTCCCGGCATGCCGGTGGTCGGAGGACGTTGAGAGAGAGCCATGCTTCAGCCTGCACGCACCAAGTACCGCAAGATGCAGAAGGGCCGGATGCCGGGGAAGGCATACCGCGGCTCGAACCTCACCTACGGTGAGTTCGGGCTGATGACCACCCAGCCCGGGTGGATCACCTCGCGGCAGATCGAGGCGGCCCGTGTCGCCATGACCCGCCACGTGAAGCGCGGCGGGAAGATCTGGATCCGCATCTTCCCGGACAAGCCCATCACCAAGAAGCCCGCCGAGACCCGGATGGGAACGGGGAAGGGCGGCGTGGAGTACTACGTCGCCGTCGTGAAGCCCGGCCGCATCCTCTACGAGATGGGCGGAATGAACGAGCAGCTGGCCCACGAGGCGCTGAAGCTCGCCCAGGCCAAGCTCCCGGTGCTCACCAGGATCGTCCACCGGGCGGATCTGTCTCTCTAAGGAGCTTTCAGGAGCTGTCAGGAAACGAGTCATGGCCACCGCCAAGGAATTGCACGATCTGACCCTCGAGGATCTGAACCGGCGCGCGGCCGATCTCCGCGAGTCGCTGTTCAAGGACCGGCTGAAGCTGCGGACCGGGGCGCTGGAGTCTCCGGCGAAGCGGACCGAGGCCCGCCGGGACCTGGCGCGGATCCTCACCGTCATCACCCAGAAGGAGAAGGCCGCCGCGGCGAAGGCCTGAGGCGAGGAACGAACATGGCCGAGACCACGGAACAGACCGGCGCGTCCGAGAGCGCGAGCCACCGCGGGCGCCCCAAGACCCGCACCGGCATCGTCACCAGCAACAAGATGCAGAAGACGGTGGTGGTGACCGTGCGGCGCCGCGCCGCTCACCGGAAGTACGGGAAGATCCTGACGCTCCGCGAGAAGTACAAGGCGCACGCCGAGGATCACGACTACCCGAAGAACCCGACCCTCCACGAGGGCGACCGGGTGCGCATCGCCGAGACCCGGCCCACCAGCAAGGACAAGCGCTGGAGGGTGGTCGAGGTGCTCGAGCGCGGGACGCGCGAGTAAGGACGGAGAGCGACCATGATCCAGATGACCAGCGTGCTGGACGTCGCCGACAACTCCGGCGCCAAGAAGGTGTTCTGCATCAAGGTCCTCGGCGGCTCGAAGCGCAAGTACGCCAGCATCGGGGACATCATCGTGGTCTCGGTCCGCGAGGCGCTCCCCAACAGCAAGGTGAAGAAGGGCGACGTGGCCAAGGCGGTCATCGTCCGGACCAAGCGCGAGGTGGGGCGGCCGGACGGCAGCTTCATCAAGTTCGACGGGAACTCGGCGGTGCTGATCAACAAGGACCTGGAGCCCATCGGGACCCGCATCTTCGGCCCGGTGGCCCGCGAGCTCCGCGCCCGGAAGTTCATGAAGATCATCTCCCTCGCCCCGGAAGTGCTCTGAGGCTAGGGAAGGACGAGACGAGCAAGCCATGCAGAAGCTGAAGGTGGGCGACCTGGTCGAGGTGACGAAGGGCGCCGAGCGGTCCAACAAGGACAAGGCCACCAAGCGGGGGAAGATCCTCTCCATCGACCGCGACGCGCTCCGCGTCCGCGTCGAGGGCCTCCGCACGGTCAAGCGCCACATCCGGAAGGGCCGCGACCGGGCGAACCCCGAGGGAGGCATCCTCGAGCGGCCGGGGAGCATCGCCCTCGCCGACGTTCGGGTGGTCTGCAAGAAGTGCGACCAGTCGACCCGGGTGGGCGTGCGGGTCAACGGGGACAAGAAGGTCCGCTTCTGCAAGAAGTGCGACGCGAACATCGACTAAGCACGAGATCGACGGTGGAGGAGGCCCGACGCCCCGTCGAAGCGAGAGCGAGGACGAAGCAAGATGGCTGACGAGAAGGCAGACAAGCCGAAGACGGAAAAGAAGGCGAAGCGGAAGGGCAAGGACGAGGTCAAGAAGGCCGGCTTCTCCGCCAACATCGAGGAGGGCCTGGAGACCAAGCCCGCCCGCCTGAAGATGCGCTACCGGAAGGAGGGGGTACCGGCGCTGATGAAGGAGTTCGGGTTCAAGAACCCGAACCAGGTCCCCCGGCTGGAAAAGATCGTCATCAACATGGGTCTCGGCGAGGCCCTGGCGAACAACAAGATCCTCGAGTCGGCGGTGGACCAGCTGGGGGCCATCACCGGCCAGAAGCCGGTGGTCACCCGGGCCCGCAAGAGCATCGCCAACTTCAAGCTCCGCCAGGGGCAGGCCATCGGCGCGGCGGTCACGCTGCGCAACGACCGGATGTACGAGTTCATGGACCGGCTCGTCAACGTCGCGCTCCCCCGGGTTCGCGACTTCAAGGGCGTGTCCAGCAAGGCGTTCGACGGGAAGGGCAACTACACGCTCGGTGTTCGCGAGCAGATCATCTTCCCGGAGATCAACTACGACCAGATCGAGAAGGTGAAGGGGCTGAACATCAGCTTCGTCACCACCGCCAGGAACGATGAGCAGGGGCTGGCGCTGCTGCGCCACTTCGGCTTGCCGTTCCGCCAGTAGAGAGAACGAGACGAATGGCCAAGCTTTCCAAGATCGCCCAGGCGAAGCGCAAGCCGAAGTTCGCGGTGCGCAAGTACAACCGGTGCCCGCTGTGCGGGCGCCCCCGCGCGTTCCTGCGCAAGTTCCAGATGTGCCGGATCTGCCTGCGCAAGCGGGCGCTCCAGGGAGAGGTGACGGGGCTCATCAAGAGCTCCTGGTAGGGAAGTACAGCACGTCCGCGGCACGGACCCCCGTGTCGGCACGGCCAGGCGGCCGCGGGCGAACCAACGACGAGCCCGGCAGCGCCCTCGAGGGAGAGGGCAGCCGGACGAAGGACGAGCGAGAGGAAGTCACGACATGCCAGTGAACGATCCGGTCGGCGACATGCTGACCCGCATCCGCAACGCCTCGCGGGCGCGCCACGACAAGGTGGTCATCCCCACCTCGAAGCAGAAGGTCGCGATCGCCCGCGTCCTCCGGGAAGCGGGCTACATCGCCGATTACACCGAGCACGACACCAAGCCGCAGGGGGAGATCACCCTGCAGCTGAAGTACGGCCCGGACAAGAGCCCGGTCATCACCGGCATCCGCCGGATCAGCAAGCCGGGGCTGCGCCGCTACGTGCCGGTGCGCGACATCCGCCCAGTCCTGAGCGGACTGGGCATCAGCATCCTCTCCACCAGCCAGGGCATCCTCAGCGATGTCGAGGCCCGCAAGCAGAATATCGGCGGCGAGCTGATCTGCACGGTGTACTGACATGAGCCGAATCGGAAAGCTGGCGATCAAGCTGGAGCCCAAGGTCAAGGCCTCGGTGGCGAGCGGGGCGGTGGCCTTCGAGGGCCCCAAGGGCAAGATGAAGGTGGCGCTGCCCCAGCAGATCACCGCCGACGTCAAGGACGGGCAGATCCACGTCAACCGGCCGGACGACACCCGCGAGGCCCGCGCACTCCACGGCCTGGCCCGGAGCCTGCTGGCCAACGCGGCCAGGGGCGTGGCCAGCGGCTGGGAGCGCAAGCTCGACATCCGTGGCGTGGGCTTCCGCGCCGAGGTGAAGGGCAAGCAGATCCACTTCTCGCTCGGCTACAGCCACCCCATCGTCTTCAACCTCCCGGAGGGGGTCACCGCCGAGGTGGACAAGGTGCCCCGCACCGAGGACAGCCTCCCTACCATCGGCCTCACGCTGCGCAGCGTGGACCGCGAGGCGCTGGGAGAGACCGCGGTGAAGATCCGCGCGCTGCGTCCGCCCGAACCGTACAAGGGCAAGGGCATCAAGTACGCCGACGAGCGCGTGCGGCGGAAGGAAGGGAAGACCGGCACCGCGTAGCGGTTTCGGCAAACACCCAATCATCCAGCGGGGGAGGTCCCCATCCCTGCCGGACGGATCGAGGAAGACATGTCCAGCATCGAGCCACGACTGAAGAGGAAGGCCCGCATCCGGCGGAAGCTCTCCGGCACCACCGAGCGGCCCCGGCTCACGGTCTACAAGAGCCTGAAGCACATCTACGCCCAGGTGGTGGACGACACGACCGGGCGCACCCTGGCGTTCGCCTCGAGCCTCTCCAAGGAGCTGAAGGGCAAGGACGAGGGCGACAAGAAGGAGGACGCCAAGCGGGTGGGGCGGCTGGTGGCCGAGAAGGCGAAGGCCGCCAACGTGACCCGGGTGGTGTTCGATCGAAACGGTTTCCCGTTCCAGGGCCGCATCGCGGCCGTGGCGGAGGCGGCCCGCGAGGCCGGCCTCGAGTTCTAGGAAAGGCCAGGCGAGAGTGGCGACTCCGATCAATCCCAACGACCTCGATCTCAGCGATCGCGTGGTCAACATCAACCGCGTGGCCAAGGTGGTGAAGGGCGGCCGGCGGTTCAGCTTCTCGGCGCTGGTGGTCGTCGGTGACGGCGCCGGTCATGTCGGCGTCGGCCTGGGCAAGGCCAACGAGGTCCCCGAGGCCATCCGCAAGGGCGGCGAGAACGCGAAGAAGAACATCTTCCGGGTACCGCTCCAGGGGCACACCATCCCCCACGAGGTGCTGGGGCACTTCGGCGCCGGACGGGTGCTGCTCAAGCCGGCCGCGGAAGGAACGGGCGTCATCGCCGGCGGATCGGTGCGCGCGGTGCTCGAGGCGGCCGGCATCCGGAACATCCTGACCAAGAGCCAGGGCAGCCGGAACCCGCACAACGTTCTCAAGGCCACCGTGGCGGGCCTGAAGTCGCTGCGTTCCCCGGACCAGGTGTCGCGCCTGCGTGGCCGGGACCTCGAGTACGGCAAGGCCTGAGGGACGCCATGGGACTGCGCATCACGCTGACCAGGAGCTTCGCCGGGGCCAGCGACACCCAGCTCCGGACCATCGCCGGCCTGGGGCTGAAGAAGTTCGGCCAGGAGCGGCTCCTCCAGGACACCCCGGCCATCCGGGGGATGATCTCCAAGGTGCGCCATCTCGTGAGCCACGAGGTGGTGAAGGACACTCCGGCCAAGGCACCGCGGAAGAAGCCGCGGTTCGTGAAGGCCCGCGAGGCGGCCCGGTCGCGGCGCACCTCCAAGGAGCAGTGACATGGATTCCCTCTCCAATCTGAAGAGACCGAAGGCCAGCTGGCACCGGAAGAAGCGCGTGGGCCGCGGTCAGGGCTCCGGACTGGGCAAGACCGCCGGTCGCGGCGGCAAGGGCCAGAAGGCGCGCACCGGGAACATGCGCTTCGAGGGCTTCGAGGGCGGCCAGAGCCCGCTGCAGCGGCGCCTCCCCAAGTTCGGCTTCAACTCGCCGAACCGGAAGGAGTTCGCGGTGGTGAACGTGGGCGACCTCGAGAAATTCGACGCCGGCGCCACCGTGGACGAGCCCGCGCTCCGGAAGGCCGGCCTGGTGAAGGGCCGCTGGACCGGCGTGAAGCTGCTCGGCCAGGGCAAGCTCAGCCGGAAGGTCGTCATCCACGTGCACCGCGTGAGCGAGAAGGCGAAGGCGGCGGTCGAGGCAGCCGGCGGATCGGTCACCCTCGTCCCGCTCATGGCCCACAAGCCCGAGGCCGCGGCGAAGGCGCACGCCGGCAAGGGAGCCAAGGCCTGAAGCCTTTGGTGTAGTCTCGACGGCCTTCATCCATGTTCCGAGCCATCGCCAACGTCTTCCGCGTCGCCGAGCTACGAGCGCGCCTCGCCTATACCCTCGCCCTCCTCGCCGTCTACCGGCTGGGCGTGTTCATCAACACCCCGGGCGTCGACCGGTTGGCGATGAACCAGTTCATGCAGGAGCAGAAGGCGCGCGGCGGGCTGGTGAACCTGTTCAACCTGTTCTCCGGCGGCGCGCTGGACCAGATGTCCATCTTCGGGCTGGGGATCATGCCGTACGTCTCGGCATCGATCATCATGCAGCTCCTGACGGTGGTGGTCCCGACGCTCGAGCGGCTGCAGAAGGAAGGCGCCGCGGGCCGGCAGAAGCTGAATCAGTACACCCGCTACGGGAGCATCGTCCTCTCCGTCGTCCAGGGCATCGGGATCGCCCGGTGGCTCGCCTCGCTCGGGCGGCAAACCGGACCCGACCCCACCGGCGTCGGGATCGAGCACGTGGTCGTCCCCAACGACACGGTGTGGTTCACCGTCATGACGGTGATCACCCTCACAGCGGGCACCGCGTTCATCATGTGGCTCGGGGAGCGCATCACCGAGCGCGGCATCGGCAACGGAATCTCGCTCATCATCTTCGCCGGCATCGTGGCCCAGCTGCCGAGCGCCACCACCCGGCTCGTCGAGCTGTCCAAGGACAAGGCCTGGCTCATCCCGGTGCTGGTGGTGTTCATGCTGGTGGTGGTGGGAGTGGTCGTCTACATCGAGCGCGGGATGCGGCGGATCCCCGTGCAGTACGCCAAGCGCATGGCCGGGCGGACCATGTTCGCCGGACAGGCCACGTACTTCCCGATGAAGGTGAACACCTCGGGAGTGATTCCCCCCATCTTCGCCGGTGCGATCCTCAGCTTCCCGGCCACGCTGGGAAACTGGCTGCCCGGGCTGGCGGCGGTGCAGCGGGCCCTGGAGGGCAACGCCTGGCTCTACGACGGGGTGTTCGTCCTGCTGATCGTCTTCTTCACCTACTTCTACACGACGCTGACCTTCCGGGCGGACGACGTCGCAGACAACATCAAGAAGCAGGGTGGGTACATCCCGGGCATCCGGCCGGGCCGGCAGACGGCGGAGTACATCCGCAGCGTCCTGTACCGAATTACTTTTGGGGGCGCCATCTACCTCGCGGTCATCTGCGTCATCCCCTCCATCCTCTCCAACCCGGCCTTCGGAGGGCTGCCGTTCCAGTTCGGCGGAACCGCGCTGCTCATCGTGGTGGGCGTCGCGCTGGACACGGTCCAGCAGATCGAGGGACACCTCATCAGCCGCAACTACGAGGGCTTCGCCGGGGCGCGCGGGCCCCGGATCCGCGGTCGACTTCGGCCGGCCGCATGAGGGGCTAGCCAGTCCTCGGAGGGGAGTCCATGAACCTGGTCCTGCTCGGACCACCAGGCGCGGGGAAGGGGACGCAGGCGAAGCGGCTCGCGTCGCGCTTCGGCATCCCCCAGGTCTCGACCGGCGACATCCTCCGGCAGGCGGTGAAGGACGGGACGGAGCTCGGCAAGCAGGCGGGGCCGATCATGGCCTCGGGCAAGCTGGTCCCCGACGACCTGGTGATGAGCATCGTCAGGGACCGGCTGCTCCAGCCGGACGCCGCGAAGGGCTTCATCCTGGATGGCTTTCCCCGGACCATCCCCCAGGCGGAGAAGCTCGACCACGCGCTGGCCACCCACAAGAAGAAGCTGGATGCGGTCGTCTCGCTCGAGGTGCCGATCGAGACGCTGGTGGAGCGCATCTCGGGCCGGCGGAGCTGCCCACGGGACGGCAGCGTGTACCACATCGTTCAGAATCCGCCGCGGCGCGAGGGCTTCTGCGACCTGTGCGGCGCCTCGCTGGTGCAGCGCGAGGACGACAAGCCGGAGAGCGTACGCACCCGGATGCAGGCCTACGAGGCCTCCACCTCACCGCTCAAGGAGTTCTACACCCGGAAGGGTCTGCTCCGTCCGGTGGACGGCGTGGGCGCGCCCGAGGCCATCGAGGCCGCGGTGGTGGGCGCCCTGAAGCCTCGTGAGGCAACGTCTGGCGCATGAGCGTGGAGCTCAAGAGCGCGCCGGAGATCGATCGGATGCGGCGCGCCGGACGGGTGGTGGCGGAGATCCTCGACGCGCTCGAGGCCGCGGTCGCACCCGGGGTCAGCACCTGGGACCTGGACCAGCTCGCCGAGCGCCTCATCAAGGAGAAGGGCGCGAAGAGCGCCTTCAAGGGCTACCGCGGCTTCCCGGCGGTGCTCTGCGCGTCCGTCAACCACGAGGTGGTGCACGGCATCCCGAGCAGGAGCCGGAAGCTCGTCGAGGGCGACCTCATGAAGCTGGACTTCGGCGTCTCGGTGGAAGGCTTCTACGGGGACGCGGCCCGGACCGTGCCGGTGGGAAAAGTCTCCGAGGAGGCGCGACGGCTCTCCGAGGCGACCCGCGAGTCGCTGGAGGCCGCCATTGCCGTCATCCAGCCGGGGAAACGCATCGGGGACATCGGGTACGCCGTCCAGTCGCACGTGGAGCGCCTGGGCTTCAGCGTCGTCCGGGACTTCGTGGGCCACGGCATCGGCCGGAAGCTCCACGAGGCACCCCAGGTCCCCAACTACGGGCGTCCAGGAACACTGGAATCCTTGCGTCCAGGCATGGTCCTGGCCGTGGAACCCATGGTGAATGCGGGCACGGCGGCGGTGGACGTCTTGGACGATGGCTGGACGGCGGTGACCCTCGACGGGCGGCTCTCGGCCCACTGGGAGCACACGATCCTGGTGGTCGACGGCGGCCACGAGGTGCTCACCCGGTCCCCGGCCCGGACAACGGCTTGAAATGTCGAGGGGTGGCCGGTAGAAGAGCTTGCTTCAGCGCGCCCCGGCTGGTATGGCGGCGCGCTTTCCCGTGTAACGAAGGTTTTGTCTGTCGAAGGGGTCAGTCTGCCGAGATTTCGAAGATCCGAGAGGGTCGTTGTGCCGAAGGACGATGCCATTGAGGTGGAAGGAACGGTCATCGAACCGCTTCCCAACGCCATGTTCCGGGTGGTCCTGGACAACGGGGGGCACAAGGTGCTCGCCCACATCTCCGGGAAAATGCGCATGCATTTCATCCGCATCCTTCCGGGCGACAAGGTGAAGCTGGAGCTGTCGCCCTACGACCTGACCCGCGGTCGCATCACCTACCGCGCCAAGTAGCGTCGGCAGACCCCAACGGGCGCAGGAGCGAGGTTTGGAACAGCGGGGGAAAGCCCCGCCGGGGAGTTCGGTGTCACCATGAAGGTTCGCGCGTCGGTCAAGAAAATCTGTGACAAGTGCAAGGTGATCCGCCGCAAGCGGGTCGTGCGGGTGATCTGCGCCGCGAACCCGCGTCACAAGCAGCGCCAGGGCTAGTCGCCCGGGTCCAGGGAACGAGGAAACACAACCAGCATGGCTCGCATCTCCGGCATCGACCTTCCCCCCGCCAAGCGGGTGGTGATCTCCCTCCAGTACATCTACGGCATCGGCAACAAGGCCGCGCACGACATCGTGACCAAGGCGGGAGTGGACCTCGCCACCCGCACCAAGGACCTCACCGAGGAGCAGACCCGCACCATCCGGGAGATCATCGAGGCCGACTACAAGGTCGAGGGTGATCTCCGGCGCGACGTCACCATGAACATCAAGCGGCTGATGGACCTCGGCTGCTACCGCGGCCTGCGCCACCGGAAGGGCCTGCCCGTCCGCGGCCAGCGCACCCACACCAACGCCCGGACCCGGAAGGGCCCGAAGCGGGGGATCATCCGGCCCAAGGCCACCGCCCCGACCACCACCCGGGCGTAACCCGCTTCAGAACTGACGAGAGACCAAGCGCATGGCCGAAGAAGTCACGCCCCCCGCCGCAGCCCCCGCTGCAGAGACCACCGCCGCGGCAGCGCCCGTCGCCGCCGAGAAGCGCGTCAAGCGCAAGGGCAAGAAGAACATCCTCAACGGCGTGGTGCACATCCAGAGCACCTTCAACAACACCATCATCACCATCTGCGACGTCTCGGGGAACGTCATCTCCTGGTCCTCGGCCGGCGCTCGTGGCTTCAAGGGCAGCCGGAAGTCGACCCCCTTCGCCGCCCAGGTGGCGGCCGGTGACGCCGCGGCCAAGGCGATGGAGCACGGGCTGAAGAACGTGACGGTGATGGTGAAGGGCCCGGGCGCCGGCCGCGAGTCGGCCCTGCGCGCGCTCGCCTCCGCCGGCCTGAAGATCTCGCTGATCCGCGACGTGACCCCCATTCCGCACAACGGATGCCGGCAGCCGAAGCGCCGCCGCGTCTAGACCACCTCCAGGAGAGAACCACTTGGCCCGTTACACCGCCAGCGCCTGCCGCATCTGCCGCCGCGAAAATCTCAAGATGTACCTGAAGGGGGACCGCTGCTACACCGACAAGTGCGCGATCGAGCGCCGCCCCTATCCCCCGGGCCAGCACGGCCAGGGCCGCGTGAAGTTCAGCGGCTACGGCACCCAGCTCCGCGAGAAGCAGAAGGTCAAGCGCATGTACGGGCTGCTCGAGTCCCAGTTCCGCGGCTCGTTCCACCGCGCCGCCCACGCCAAGGGCAAGACCGGCGAGACGCTGCTCCAGCTGCTCGAGCTGCGCCTGGACAACGTGGTGTTCCGGATGGGCTTCGCCGACACCCGGGCCGAGGCCCGGCAGCTGGTGCGGCACGGTCACTTCACGGTCAACGGCAAGCGGGTGAACATCCCCTCCTACGAGGTGAAGCCCGGAACGGTCATCGAGGTGGCGGAGAAGAGCCGGAAGATGATCCGCATCGCCGAGGCGCTGGAGACAGTGGACCGGCGCGGCGTCCCTCAGTGGATCGAGCTGGACAAGAAGGGCATGAAGGGCACGGTGAAGAGCGTCCCCAACCGCGAGGACCTCACCATGCCGATCCAGGAGCAGCTCATCGTCGAGCTTTACAGCAAGTAGCAGCACGGTAGTCGTTTCGAAGGTGCAGTGACGGAACGCGTCCTCCCGTCATCCGGACGGGTACGTTGGTGGCGCCGGTTCCGAAGGAAAGAAGGAAGCAGTCATGGCTGAAGCGTTCAACGCGAAGAACTGGCGGGATCTCATCAAGCCTCGGCGGATGGAGATCGACGCCGAGTCCCTCTCCCAGACCTACGCCAAGTTCGTGGCCGAGCCGCTGGAGCGCGGCTTCGGTACCACGCTGGGCAACTCGCTCCGGCGGGTGCTGCTGAGCTCGCTCCAGGGCGCCGCCATCACCTCGGTGAGGATCGAGGGGGTGGAGCACGAGTTCACCACCGTGCCCGAGGTGACCGAGGACGTCACCGACATCGTGCTCAACCTCAAGGAAGTCCTGCTCCGGATGCACACCAACGAGCAGAAGACGCTCCGCATCGAGGTGGAGGGCCCCAAGGAGGTCAAGGCGGGGGACATCATCGCCGACGACCAGGTGGAGATCCTCAACCCCGGCCACCTCATCTGCACGCTCTCCGAGGGCGGCAAGCTGCGGATGGAGATGAGCTGCCGCCGTGGCCGAGGCTACGTGCCGGCGATCAACAACAAGAACCCCGGCGACCCGATCGGGACCATCCCCATCGACGCGCTGTTCTCACCCATCCGCAAGGTGAACTACCAGGTCACCAACGCCCGTGTGGGCCAGGTGACCGACTACGACAAGCTCAGCCTCGAGGTGTGGACCGACGGATCGGTGACCCCTCAGGACGCGGTGGCCTATGCGGCGAAGATCGTCAAGGAGCAGCTGACCGTCTTCATCAACTTCGACGAGACCGAGGAGCCGGTCATCTCCGAGGCGCCCAAGGAGGAGGCGAAGCTCAACGAGAACCTCTTCCGGAGCGTGGACGAGCTGGAGCTGAGCGTCCGCAGCGCCAACTGCCTGCAGCAGGCGAACATCAAGACCATCGGTGACCTGGTCCAGCGCACCGAGGCCGAGATGCTGAAGACCAAGAACTTCGGCCGGAAGTCGCTGAAGGAGATCAAGGAGATCCTCGCCGAGATGGGGCTCTCCCTGGGGATGAAGCTCGACAACTGGCCGCAGAGGCCGGGCGCAGTCGCCGTCCCGAGCGAGCCCAAGGCGTAGCAAACACGAAGTTTCGGCCCGGGTACCTGACACGGCCCGGGAAAGGACGGCAAGACGATGCGCCACCGCGTCGGACAGAGGAAGCTGCAGAAGACCACCAGCCACCGGCTGGCGATGCTGGACAACATGGTCACCTCGCTGCTCGAGCACGAGGCGATCCAGACCACCGTGCCCAAGGCCAAGGAGGCTCGCCGGCTGGCCGAGCGGATCATCACCCTCGGCAAGCGGGGCGGTCTGGCCAACGTCCGGCTGGCGGAGCGGAGGGTCCGGAGCCGCGTGGTGTTGCAGAAGGTCTTCGGCGAGCTGAAGGACCGCTACGCGAGCCGGCCCGGTGGCTACACCCGCATCGTGCGCCTGGGCTTCCGGCACGGGGACGCGGCGGAGATGGCGCTCCTCGAGCTGGTGGACCGGCCGGCCAAGGCAGAGCCGGAGAAGGCCACGAAGAAGGAGTAGGGCGGCGTCGTCAGTGGTCGGCCAGCGCCGCGAACCGCCGGAGCAGGAGCGGCCAATCGCGGAACTTCGCGCGCCGGTCCGCGTTCTCCGCGGTCCAGCCGCCGTGCTCGAAGCGCACGCGGCACCCGCCGTCGGCCGGCTCGAACGTGACCCGGGTCTCCGACGGAGTCTCCCGGGGCTGGGCGAGGAACGTGGCGTAGCCCAGCCGGTGTGGCGGCTCCCACGCCGTCACCCGGCCCCGGTCCACCTCGTGTCCGTCCGATGACGCTCGAACACCCGTCCTCCCAGGCGGGGCTCGATCAGCACCGTCGCCAGGGTCCTCGCGTCGGAGGTGTAGTCGGGGTGCCACCGTAGGCATCGAAGCCGGCCGCCGGATCGCAGCGGAGCGAGAGGACGTGCACGATGGGCTCGACGGTCACTGCGGCTGGCCGTCCTTGAGGAGCAGGACGCTGCCCTTGCGGGTGTGCAGCTCGATGTCCGTCGCCTTGAGGTTGAAGGGGGCGAGCTTCCCGTTGTCGCCCATGAGCTGCTTGGGGGTGATGGTGACGAAGGCGCGGGGCTCCACGTGACTGATCGCCGCGCGGTAGGAGTGGTTCACCACGACCACCACCTCCTCCCAGGCCCGGTCACTCTCGTTGGAGAGAACGTAGGCGGGATGCTCGGGCTGCTCGCCCATGATCAGCCGCGCTCCCAGCGAGCGGCTCGGGCCGAGGACGGTGGGCGTCCCGGGGCAGGCGACGAACGCGCCGGCCATGCTCAGCACCAGCCAGGCCCCGAGGATTGTCGCCTTCACCTTGAAGTACCGGTCGGCGTTGCGGAAGTCCTCCCAGGTCTCCCGGAGGATGGCCACCACGTTGAGGGCGGTGCTCTCGGCGCCGGCGCGGAGCCGCGTCTGGAGCGGGAGCCCGTCCTCGTCCAGCTCGACCTCCTCCCCACGGGTCGCGCTCACCGTGCGCCCGGCGAGCAGCGCGGCTTGGTGGGGCGGCAAGTTCCGTCCGGGTGGTCGCATGCGGCCGGAGGTGAGTCTACACGAGACGAATCCACCGGCCCGCCCTGTCCGGCCGCGGCCCCCGGTGCTGTAGTCGGTTCCAGCGCGTCCGAATCACCCTATGGCTGAAGGGAGTCCCCGCGCCGTGAAGGAGGTCTACATCGTCGCCACCGAGGAGGCCGAGCCGCTCGGCCCGGAGGCGATCGGGGAGGCGTTCGAGACCGACGAGGTCACCGTGGAGCTGGACGAGGCGCCGGGGAGCTTCCGGCTCCGCTCGGCCGAGGCGGAGATCGCGGTCCGGTTCGAGGCCCTGGAGACGCCCCTGGGCTGGACGCCCGAGCTCCTCAACGGCAGCGAGGCGGCCCACGCCCGACTCCGGCGAGCCCGGGGCCTCTATCGGCTCGGGTACGACACGCCGCCCGGCAGCCAGCCGACGGTGGGGGTCTTCGAGGCCCTCTGGTGCGCCCGAGGGCTCCTCGAGCACCGGGAAGGTGTCCTGGTCGACGCGAGCGCCTTCAAGGTCCACGAGGAGGAGGACATCCGGGAGATCACCGAGCTCGACTTCGACATCCGCGACCACGTCACCCTGCATCCGGTCCCGGCCGCGCCCGGTGACGCCCCCCTCTGGGTCCACTCCCACGGGATGGCGAAGTTCGGACAGCGCGACGTGGAGATCTTCCAGCTCTCGGAGGAGGACCTGCTCCCGGCGGAAAGCTTCCTCCACGAGCTGTGCACCGACCTCGCGTTCGGCGAGGGACCCACGGCGCGGACTCCGATGGAGACGAGCAACGGCGAGGCGTTCATGCTCGTCTCGTCGGAGGAGGCGCGGCACGGCATCCTTCGGGTGTCGCCCGATACCTTCGAGGGGCACGAGGGCGAGTACTGGACCGTCGTCTCTCCGGAGGGGCGCCACACCACCTCCGAGCTGCTCCGGCCCTACCGGAGCCGGTTCGAGCAGGAGGACCCCAGCCGCTCCGAGGCGCTGGCCAGCCAGGCGGCGCGGCTCCGGCCGGCGTTCAAGGCGCGCTTCCATCGGCGGGGGCTCATGGAGCCGCTCACCTTCCTGGTCCGCGCGCCCTTCGAGACTCACCCCGACGGAGACGCGGTCCAGGAGAATCTCTGGCTCGAGGTTCTAACCTGGGAGGAGACCCGGATCACCGGGAAGCTGGTGGACGGGGCCGCCCAGACCACCGAGTGGCGGAAGGGCGCGGCAGTGGAGATCGACGAGGACAGCGTCAACGCGGTGGCCATGGGACGCGACGGGCGGCCGCTCGACGACGAGGAAATGCAGGGCGTGCTCCTCGCGGAGCGCCCGAGCTGATGGAGGTCCGGCTCTCCGAGGAAGTGGAGCAGGCCCGGGCCGCCGGTGGGCCCATCGTGGTGCTCGAGTCCTCGGTCATCGCCCAGGGGCTGCCTTTCCCGGTCAGCCTCGAGGCCGCGCGGGCCTGCGAGGAGGCGGTGCGACGGGCCGGGGCGGTGCCGGCGGTCGTGGCCGTCGTCGACGGGATGGTGCGCTGCGGGCTCTCGGCGGACGAGGTGCGGCGCCTGGCGGTGGGCCCGGAGCGCCGGTGGAAGGTCGGGGTGGGGGAGCTGGCCTCGGCGGCGCTGCAGCGGGCGACCGGCGGGACCACGGTGAGCGCGACCTGCGCGGTGGCCGCCGCGTGCGGGCTCCCCGTCTTCGCCACCGGGGGCATCGGCGGGGTTCACCGCGGCGAGGCGCTGGACGTCTCGGCCGATCTCTGCGCGCTGGCCCGGTACCCCGGGATGGTGGTGTGCACCGGGGCGAAGAGCGTGCTCGACCTGCCCCGGACGCTCGAGGCGCTGGAGGCGCTCGGGGTTCCGGTGCTCGGCTTCGGGGTGAGCGAGTTCCCGGCGTTCTACGCGGACCGCTCGGGGCTCCGGCTCGAGCACCGCGCCGACACCCCGGAGCTCGCGGCCGAGGCGCTCCACGCGCAGCGCGACCGGCTCGGGCTCCCACAGGCCATCGTCCTGACCGTGCCGCCCCCGCCCGAGGTGGCGCTCGACAAGGACGAGCTGGATCGCGCGCTCCTAGCCGCGGAGGCCGAGGCGAGGCGGCAGGGTGTCACCGGAAAGGCGGTGACCCCGTTCCTGCTCTCGAGGCTGGTGGAGGCGACCGGCGGGCGGACGCTCCAGGCGAACGTGGCGCTGCTGGCGAGGAACGCCCGCGTCGCGGCGGACATCGCCGTCGCGTATGCGCGCATCCGGACGGGCTGAGGGACACGGCCGGCAACGGCCTGGAAGGTGACCCCGGCTTGGCCGTCCGGACCGGCCGCGCCTAGAACTCGATCCCGCTCGACGCCGGCTTCGGCAGGGTCATCGCCAGCCGCCGCGCGTCCGAGCCGCCGCCGTAGAACGACTGGTAGAGGTAGTCGTCGGCGACGACCTGCTTCACGTAGGCCCGGGTCTCCTTGAAGGGCATCGACTCGACGAAGAGGTCCACCGGCATCGAGCCGATCTCGCTGGTCCACTTGAGGGTGACGCTGGGCCCGGCGTTGTACGCCGCCGCGATCAGCACCGGGTGCACGAAGCGCTTCGCCAGCTGGCCGACGTACCAGGCGGACAGATCCAGGTTCAGCTCCGGCCGGTAGAGCTCGTCGGGCTCGGGTGGATCGCGCTGCAGCTCCCGCGCGATGGCGCTCGCCGTCCGGGCCATCAGCTGCATCAGCCCCCGCGCCCTGGCCGCGCTCAGCCGGTCCGGCCGGAACGCGCTCTCCCGGCGCATGATGGCGTAGAGCAGCGAGGAGTGGACCCCCTGCGCCCGCGCCGTCTCGTCCACGTGGCTCCCGTAGGGCCGCGGGTAGAGGAGAGCGAGCGCCGCGGGATCCTTCTGGGCGTAGGCCTTCCCCCAGAGGAGCCGGTTGGCGAGGTGATACGCCGCCCAGGCCTCGCCCACCCGCGCCAGCGAGGTGCCCACCCGGAGCGCCGCGTCCGGGGTGTGCACCGCCCCGAGACGCGCCCGCAGCTCCTCCGCCGACTCGCGCCACAGCCCCGCGCTCGCCAGCGCCCGAGGGAGCGCCAGCTCCGGGGCCGCCGCGACCTTGGTCGAGAGGCGCGGCCGCTCGGTGAAGATCGGCTCCGGCTTGGCCCCGAGCTCGCGCAGCCGCTCCTGCGCCAGCAGTCCGTAGAACGTCTGCGGATAGAGCTTCAGGATGTCCTGGTAGTCGTCGACCGGCTTGCCCCCGGCGAGGTGCTTCACCCGCACCCGCCAGTACTTCGCCTGGGGGACCATCCCGCTCCGGGGATAGCGTTCCTGAAGCTCGCGCAGCGCCCGGTCCGCCTCCGACCAGTTCGCGTTGCGGATCTGCGCCAGCGCCCGGAAGAAGCACGCCTCGTCGCGCCGCCGTGATTCGGGGTGCCTCCTCTCGAAGTTCTCCAGCGCCTCCGCCGCCGCCTGGAGCTTTCCTTCCTGGAGCGCCAGCCACCCGAGGAAGTAGTCCGCCTCCTCCGACGCCGGCTCACCGGCAAACTTCTTCGAGATCTCCTGGAGCCGCTCGATCGCCTTGTCGTGCTCGTCCAGCTTCAGCAGCCGCCGGGCCCGGACCAGCATCGCCTCGGCTGCCGTCGCCGGCGGGCCGGACGAGGCGACCTGGAGAGCCTCCTCGGCGTCCGGAACCCGGTTGAGCGCGAAGAATGCCTGAGCCCGGAGCAGGGCCACCTCCGCCCTCGAGCCGGCGTCGGGGACCAGACCGTTGGTCTCGCTGCGGTCCAGCTCGGCGAGGGCCAGCTTCGGGTCCCCGGAATCGAGGAACACCCGGGTGCGCTGCAGCCGCTCGTCCAGGGTGAGCGCCACCGCGGGGGCCGAGCTCCCTCGCAGCTCCGCGTCGGCGTCCATCGCTGCCTGCGACCGGGGGTAGCGCACCATGAGCGTGTGGAGGTCCGCCTGAGCCCCTGCCAGGTCCCCCAGGGCTGCCCGGGCCTCGGACCGCGCCGAGAGCAGCTCCGGGCCTCCCAGGGCCCCCAGGGCCCGCTCGAGCAGCGGGAGCGCCTGCCCCGCCTCCCCGGCGCGCAGCAGCGCCTCCCCGGCCCTTGCGACCGCACGATTCGCCACCACCCCCGTGGCGGTGGCGGCCTCCTGGAAGGCCTGGGCAGCTGCCCTGAAATCGCGGGTGTAGAAGAGCGCCTGGCCGATGGCGAAGCTCCGGTAGGGCGCGAGCAAGGGCGGCGCGGGGTGCTTTCGCAGCTGGGTCAGCGCCTCCCGGGCATCCCCCCGGGAGAGGAGAAGAGACCCCACCAGGAGCGAGAGCTGGGGGGCCTGGGCGCAACCCTTGCGGGTACAGGCCGCCAGCTCGGCCCGAGCCATCTCCACCGCCGAGGCCTGCTGCAGGCGAGTCGCCTCAAGCAGGCGCTCGGACTGCCCCAAGGCGCCCGGAGCGGCCAGCGAGGCCCAGAGGACGAGGCACCGCCCGGCATGGAGGAGCCGGCGGGCACGCCCACGCGGGCGCGTCCGGGGACCACGAGAAGCGGGCACCATGAGGGAGGTGCATGGTCGCACGCCCCGCCGACCCTTGTCCTCCTCGTGGGTTGGCCGGATTGCGTGCCGGCGTGCCGGCTGAGGTGCGCGCACCGCGCCGACCCTGGTTTGACATCGGAATGTGGCACCGCATAAACCACCGCGGACTCCGGGTACGCCCCGGGGAGGCGAGGGGAGCAGCTCCATCACCGGTCAGCTTCGTTCGTGTCCTGCACGCCCCCTCGAGGCCCATTCTCGACGTCTTCCGTGGAGACAGCCGATGAAACCGTGCCCGACCGATCTGCCGCAGACGATCAACCCTGAGGCAGGACCCAAGCGTGCAGGGGTCGAGGTCCATCGGAACCTGAACTGCGCCCACTATGACCACTGCCTCGACGAGGCCGTGCGCAGGGGCTGGCAGAGCTTCACCTGCGTGAAGTGTCCGCTCTATGCCACGGTGGCTGCGCCCGCCCTCGGCATCGAGGCGTACGCCACGCAGCGTCGGGCGATCTGACGCCTCGCCGGGCCGACTCGCCCGTCCAGGCTCACAACCCGGCGTAGATGACGACCACCCAGTAGCGCCCCTTCCCGTAGGTGGGCGAGTCGCCGCGCACCGCGCCGATGCCCACCAGCGAGTAGCGCGCTTCCTTGAGCCCTCGCGAGGGCGGCAGAGCCGCGAGGTCGCGGGCGACGTACAGGTCTGCCGACGCCGTCCGTGCCTCGGAGAGCGAGCCGAACACCTGGCTGTCGATGTCCGGCGCCCGGGGATCGTCGCGGGCGAGCGCCGCGCGGGCCTGCCGGATGGCGATGTCCTCCAGGGCCGCGCTCCGCTGCAGCGCCGGAAGCTTCAGCGCCGCGCGCTCGGCGGTGAGCCGGGCGTAGGCCGAGGCCACGGGGTCCACACCCGACCTGGCGGGGGTGGCCAGCAGCTCCACCAGCAGCACGTCGGAACCGGCGCCGCCGTCGCGCGTCTGGCGCGCCAGCCCGAACCCCACGCGCTCGAAGGCGGGGTCGAGCAGGTTCTTCCGGTGCCCCGGGCTCTCCTCGATGGCGGCGTGGGCGGCGAGCGGACCGGAGGCCATGCCCAGGTTCTCGCCCGACGCCTGGTAAGCGTAGCCGGCCTGCTCGAGACGGTCCGGGAGTGCGTCACCGTCCGGAGAGACGTGGGCGAAGAACCTCTGGGTGGCCATCCGGTCGGCGTAGGCCTGGGCCACCGCGTCCAGCCGCGGGTCGGCCTGCACGGCGGGCACGCTCGCCGCCGCCCGGAGCGCATTCACCCGCACCAGCAGCCGGGTCCGGGCCTCGGCCGGCGAGCCGGGCTCGGGACCGCCCGCAGCCCCGGCCGCGACGGAAGGAGCGACCGGCCCCACGTCCACCGTGAACATCGCCGCGACCTCGGGTCCCTCGGCCCCATCGCCCAGGACCTCGAGCGCGTGGCGGCCGTTCACGGGGAACATCACCGGGACACAGTGGCTCGCGCCGCGGCTGGAGATGTCCTGCAGACGGTCCACCGCGCCCGAGGGACGGGTGACGTACACCGACGGCCGGGTGAGCGGGGCGCGGAGCTCGAAGCACAGCCGCTGGCGGGAGGGAGCCTTCTCCACCTTCCGCGGGAACGGCTGGACCATCGCCTTGCGGTCCGCGAGGAGCAGGGCGAGCACCGTGTGGTCGTCATCGGCAGCCACCGCCAGGCCGGCGTGGGTCGCCGGCTCGGAGCTGAAGTCCTTCCGCTGGAGGAAGGCCTGGACCGTCGTCTGGGTGGGCCAGCTGCGGATGAGCACCAGCCTCGGATTGGGGTCCCAGCCGCCGGCCTCGGAGAGTGCCAGGCCGATGCGCGTCCCGCTGGCCGCTCCGGCGGTGGCGAGGAGGGCCTCCCGGGCGAGGGTCCGCGCCGCCTGGCTGAGCGCCGGGTCGCTGACCGGCGCCGAGCGGCCGACCCGCTCGAAGCTCTGCCGCACGTGGAGCATCGCCCTTGCCTCGGCATCGGCCACCTCGGCGCTGGGAGGCGCGGTCGCGGCCGGGCCGGGCGCGGCGAGGAGAAGCAGGGAGAGAAAGAGGGTCACGGAGCGAGTCGGAACTCGATGCGGCGGATGGGCGCGCTGGCCACCGCGGCGTTCCAGCGCTCGCGGAGAACCGTCTCCTGGGCCTGGAGCGTCGCGCGCCACGTGGCGCCCCGCACGTCGACCCGGAGGACGCCGTCCACGAGCTCCACCGGCCGGCTCTGGGCTCCGATCACCGCGCCCTGCACCCGCGGCCAGAGCGCGCCGAGCGCCGCGCCGCCTCGTCCGTCGCGGACGAGCCGGCCGAGGACGTCGGGGAGGAGCGCCGCGAGCGCAGTGGGTTCCCGGGAGGCCACGCGCGGCAGATTAGCCGAGTTCGGGCCCGACCCTCAGCGCCCGGTGCGGCACGCCCAGGAAGAGATCACCTTGCCTACCCGAGGAACACGCCGCCGCGCGCGCCGAGGAGATCGCGCAGCATGTGCTCGATGGTGCTCCGGGTCGCCTCCACCAGCGACTCGACCACCGAGAGGTCGGTCTCCTTCGCCCCGGGCGGCACCTGGATCGGTTCCCCGATGCGGATGCGCCACTTGGCCGGGAGCGGGAGGGGTCCGAGGGGAGTGACCGGCACGTAGGGGACCCCGAAGAGCCCCCCGGGGAGCTTGCCGAGCAGGGGCAGCGTCTCCTCCGCGCCCATGATCGCCACCGGCAGGATGGGCCGGCCCGTCCGGAGGGCGAGCTTCACGAAGCCTCCCCGCCCGAAGCGCTGCAGGCGGTAGCGATCGCGGAACGGCTTGCCGATGCCCTGGATGCCCTCGGGGAAGATGAGGACCGGCCGCCCCTCGCCGAGCAGACGGGTGGCACTGTCTGGCGAGGCCCGCACCGCGCCGAGGCGATTGAAGAGGGTTCCCAGAAGGGGGGCGTAGAAGACCTGGTCCTCGGCGAGCCAGCGCGCCTCGGGCAATTCGGGGCGCTCGCGGCGCAACGCCTCGTGCAGCATCGGCCCGTCCAGGGGCAGGGCCCCGGCGTGGTTCGCGACGAGAAGCGCGCCCCCCGCGGGAACGTGGGCCGCGCCCTCCACCTCCACCCGGAACCAGCGGCTGTAGAGGAAGTCGAGGAGCGGCGCGACGGCCTCGCTGAGGCGGGCGTCGCGCCCGTACACGTCCAGCTGCTCGCCCCCCGCCGTGCCCAGGCCGGCGCGAATGGCGCGCAGCGCGGCCTCGATGGCGGACCACGCCTCGGCGATGAGGCCGGGCGCCTCGCGGAGCGCCTCGACCAGCGAGCCTCCGCCGCCGGCGGCGCCTGCCTCGCCCGGCCGGTCCAGCTCTGGCGCCCGCGAGGACGGAGCCTCGGGGAGCGGTGTCCAGGTGAGCGTCGGCGCAGAGCCATCGCGGGACGCCGGTGCGGGGCCTCGCGGCTCGGGCTCCGCCAGCGGGGCGCCGCGGGACTCGGTCGCCCCCTCGGCGCGCTCGGGGACGGGCTCGCCAGGGGGAGGAGCCACGCGCTCCGGGACGACGGAGGCAGCGGCAGGCACGGGCGGGGGTGGCGACGCCGCGGGTGGTTGCTGGGCGGGCAGCGCAGACGGGGTTGTCGGACCGGTTGTGGCGACAGGCTGTTCGGGTCGAGCCTCTGGTCGAGACCCGGGGGTGAGGTCGCCCGGAGAACCGGATGCGGCCGGGCGCTCGGACGGCGCGGCGTGCGCCGGGCTTCTCGCGGGGGCATGAGACTTCTTCGTGGCGGGTGGTCGCGAGGACGAGCCTCCCTCCGCGGCAGGCGGGGCCCCGCCAGGCTCCGTCCGTGTCCTGGAGCGTGAATCCGGCGGTCCGGAAGTGCCGCCCGTGTCCCGAGCTCCGGCAGTCCGCTTCGGCCGCGCACCTTTTTCTGCCGCCTCTCCGGGAACGGCCGGAGCCGCTCCCGGCGCGGCAGCCTCCTCGGGCGGGGCCGCGGGCGAGCGCGAGACGGGCGGCGTCGCCGGCGGTCGCTCCGCCGCGCCACGCTGGAAGGGATCGTTCCCCAGGACGCGCCTGCTGCCCATCGCCGTCAGCTCCTCACCGAGGCCGCGGCCTCGCGTGCCCCGAATCGCGGACGAAACCCGAGCAGGGTCCGCGCCCGCGTCCCGTCTGCCACCCAGGAGTAGTGAAGGTAGTCGAGGAGCGCACCGGGCGTGGCGGTGATTCCGGCCGAGTTGAGCCCGCGCAGGGCTGCCCGGGCGAGCGGCGGGGGAAGGGGCAGGGGCAGCGTCCCCGCGAGGCGGATGAGGGAGGAGAGCGGGAGCACGTCCTCGCTGACTGCGTTGAAGGTGCCGCTCACCGGGGCGACCAGCACCCGGAGGAGGAGCTCGCGCGCGTCCTCCTCGTGGATGGCCTGCCACACCGGATCGAACCCGAGGAGGGTCGGGACCAGCGGGCGCCGGAAATAGCGGGTCGCCGGGTTGTCCACGGTCGGGCCGAGCACCGGCGCGAAGCGGAACACGGTGAGCCCCACCCCCGGGTGATCCCGGCGGAAGGCCATCAGCTGCCGCTCGACCTCCAGCCGGTCGGTGACGAAGCGGCTCCCCGGGCACCCGTGCAGCGGCGCGTCCTCGTCGAGGAGAATCGGGTTGCCGGGGCGCGCGCCGTACACCGCGGTGGTGGACGGCACGACCACGTGTCGCACGCCCGCTCGCACCGCGGCGGCAAGCGTGTGGAGCGTGCCGATGACCTCCAGCTCGTGAGCGAAGGCCGCCCCGCGAGTCCGGCCCTGCAGGAACGCCAGGTGGAAAAGGACGTCCACCGGAGCGGCGGACAGGGCGGTCTCCAGCTCGGACTCGACGTCCCAGCGGGTCAGGTCCACCCGGTGGTGCACCAGCCGTGCGCCGGTCACCGGGCGGGGTCCGAAGGTGAGGAGCTGCTCGATCCGGGGCTCGGCCAGGAGCCTCGGCACCAGCAGCGCTCCGAACTCGCTGGTCGGGCCGGTGATCGCGACCCGCAGGGAACTGCTCCGCTCTTGCCCCATCCCGCGGCACGATTAGCGCGTCGCGTCGGCCGGTGCCACCGCGAAGTCCGGTGAGCAGATCCGCGCGGGGTGCACGTCACTCTCGCGGTGGCGACAGCGAAGACCACCGAGGAGGGTTCATGCACTCACCCAGATCTGGCCGGGCGATGCTTCTCTGGGGTATCGCGGCGTGTCTGTCGACGGCGGCTTGTGGAGACGGCGGCGGTGGGGACGGAGACCATAACGTGGAGCTTCAGGTGGGCTACGGATTGGTGGCCGACGAGGTCAACCACCACTACACGGTCAGGGTGACCACTCCGAGGGACACGCAGAGGAAGCTGCTGCCCTCCCAGGACGGGCCGAACCCGAGCAGCTGGGCGAGGTTCGACGTCCTGCTGAACGAGGGAGAGCTGGTCGAGATCGCGCTCGAGAACCAGAACGGCGTGCTGGCGTCCCGCGGAACATGCACCGTGCACGGAGCGGTCACGCTGGAGTACGCGCGGGCCTTCATCGCCGGGGTTCAGTTCTTCAACGGTCAGTACCTCGAGTGCGCTGACGGGCTCCAGCAGTAGTCTCTCCTGCGGGGCCGGCAGCCCGGACCCATCGCTGGCCGGAGGTCGGCGGTTGCACGCGGGGGTTGCTCTCGTGTAGCGCAGGGTCTGCCGGGCTCATGCCGACCATCGCCCTCCTCAGCGATGCGCTCATCGACCAGATCGCCGCCGGCGAGGTCGTCGAGCGCCCCGCCTCTGTGGTCAAGGAGCTGGGCGAGAACGCGCTCGACTCCGGCGCCCGCTCCATCCGGGTGGTCATCGAGGGTGGGGGGACCCGCTTCATCGAGGTGACGGACGACGGCTCGGGGATGTCCCGCGAGGACGCGGTGCTCAGTGTACGGCGCCACGCGACGAGCAAGCTCCGCGCCGCGGAGGACCTCCTCGCCATCCGGACCCTCGGGTTCCGGGGCGAGGCGCTGGCGGCCATCGCCTCGGTCTCCCGGCTGATGCTGCGCACCGCCCTGCACGGGGCGCCCGAGGGCACCGAGGTCCGCCTCGAGGACGGAGAGCCGCGGGTCTCCGCGGCCGCAGCACGCCCGGGCACCCAGGTCCGGGTGGAGGACCTGTTCGGCGGGGTGCCTGCCCGCCGGAAGTTCCTCCGGCGCGCGGAGACCGAGCTGAGGCACGTGGAGGATGCCGTGCTGCGCCTGGCGCTCGCTCACCCCGAGGTCGCCTTCCGGCTCGAGCACGAGGGGCGCACCGTCCAGGTTCTCCCTCCGAGCCCCGGCGACATCCGCGAGCGCGTCGCCGCTGCGCTCGGCCCCGAGGTGGCGCCGTTCCTCCTCCCCCTCGAGGAGCGGAGGCTCGGCCTGCGGGTCCACGGGGTCATTGCCTCGCCCGAGTTCAGCCTCTCGTCGGCGCGGTCGCTCTACGTCTTCGTGAACGGCCGGCACGTGCGTGACCGGACGCTCCACTTCGCCGTGCACCGCGGCCTCGCGCCGTCGCTCCCCGCGGGCCGGCAGCCGGTGGGGGTGCTCTTCGTGGAGATCGAGCCCTCGCGCGTGGACGTGAACGTGCATCCCCAGAAGCTCGAGGTGCGCTTCGCCGACGCGGCCGAGGTGACCGACGCGGTCCAGGCCGCCATCTCCCGGGCGGTGCTCCGCGACTCGCTGGCCAGCAGCCAGGGGAGGCCCCCGCCCTCGCCCGATTACGCCGCGGCGGTGGAGCGCTTCCTCTCCCGTGCCTCGGGCGCCCCGCTGCCGCTGCCCGAGGTCCAGGACCGCCCGCCGGCGCACGGCGAAGCGATGCCCGACCGGGACGCCGCGCCCGCGCCGGGGTACTTCGCCGCCCTCCGTCCCCTGGGGACGCTGCGCGGCCGCGCGCTGGTCTGCGAGGGTCCCGGAGGGTCCCTGGTGGTGCTCGACCTCCACGCCGTCCGCGAGCGGGTGCTCGCCCACCGCCTGGAGCGCGAGGCCGACGCGCCCGCGGAGGCGCCTCTCCTCGGCGCGGCGCTCGCCCTCACTCCGGCGATGGAATCCCGCGTGTCCGCACGCCTCGAGCAGCTCGTCGGCGCCGGGCTCGTGGTCGAACCCTTCGGCCCCGACGCGTACCGGCTGGTGGGCGTCTCGCCGGCGCTGGTTGGCCACCGGCCGGAGACGCTGGTCGAGGCCGCGGTGGCCGCGCTGGAGGGTGGGCAAAGAGCGCCGGAGGTGCGAGCGGCCCTCGCGTGCGCCGCCGCGACAGAAGCGCGCGAGCCGTCGGCGGAGGAGATCCGCCAGCTGCTGGCCGCGCTCGACGCGACAGACCCCGGCGCGCGGGTGCGACATCGCCGGGTGGTCGTCGAGGAGCGTGCGGTGCTCTCGCTGCTGCCGTGAGGCAGGGCTGAAGCGCGGTGTTGCGTGACCAGGGAGGCGAGCGAGCGGCGCTTGGAATACGGCCTCCGAGGTGGTCTGTTCGGAGCCGCTCACCCGCTGGACGAGAGGACACGTTGGGGACGGACCTGGAACGAGAGCTGGCGGACATCCGCCGCGAGGTGATCGAGGGACGCAACCTCGTCATCCGTAACGACAACCTCCTGAAGACGCTGCACTCCGAGGTGAAGGCGTTCGGCGCGAGGCAGAAGGACTTCGAGCGCCGCCAGAAGCTCTCCTCGGCGGCGGCGTACGCGCTGTTCGCGCTGCTCGCCGGCACCGCGGCGGTGCTGCTCTCGGGCGCTCGTGCCTCCGCTGCCAACGGCGAGCGCGACAAGGCCATGGCGGAGCTGAAGACGCTCACCCAGGCCATCGAGAAGGAGCGGGGCGACCAGGCCGCCGTCGCCGCCGCCCGCCGCTCGGCAACGGAGGCCTACCGGATGATGACCGAGCTCCCCGGAGACCGCCGGCTGGAGGGCATCACCGCACTGGCCAAGGTGGACCAGAGCAAGCTCGACCCGCTCGAGCGCCAGGCACTCGCCGATCGCTCCGCTGCGCTCCGGCGCGAGCTGGGCCAGACCGCGTTCGACCGAGGAAAGGCCGCGTTCCGCCGAAACGAGTTCGCCGCGGCCACCGAGGATCTCTCACGATTCCTGGCGATGCAGCCCACGGAACCCGAGCAGCAGCTCGAGGCGTCGTTCATGCTCGGCAACGCGCTCGTGCAGCAGCGCAAGTACGAGCCGGCCATCGGACCGCTGAAGACCTTCGTGGAGAAGGACCGGCGGAGCAAGAACCGCGAGTGGGCGATGACCTTGCTCGCCCAGGCCTACGAGCAGACCGGGAAGCCGGAGCAGGCCGCGGCCGTGGCCCGGGAAGCGCTCGGGATGTACCCCGTCTCGCAGTTCACCCCCATGCTGAAGGCCCGGCTGGCGACCGCCAAGCGCGCCATGTCCGGGGGCGACGGCACCGATGCGGGCGTGACCACCACCGGACCCAGCGGCGACGCGACCCCTCCGACGGCGGCAGCGGTGACCCCCGCCGCCGCCCCCGCACAGCCCACGGCCGCTGCTCCGGCCACGGCCGTCGGTCCGCAGGCTCGCCCTGATGGCGGGACCGCCGCGCCGAGGTCCCGTCCGGCGTCGTTCAAGACCGCAACCGAATCCTCCGCCGGCCTGCTGCCGCCCGGCACTCCCAGCGCGCCGGCGCGCCAGCCCTGAAGCACCCCGGTCCGTGGCCCGGCCCCCGCCCGTGCGTGATCCGCGCTACCGCCCGTACCGGGTGGCGGTGATCGCGGTCTACCTGGTGGTGGTGTCGACGTTTTGCCTGCTGGTGACCGCGAGCGTGGCCCGCTCCGTCCGGACGATGAGCCCACGGCGCGAGCCGGTGCGGACGGCCACCCTCGCCCCGGAGGCCTGTGTCGAGCGCGCCTCGGTGCTCCTCGACGAGCTGGAGGGCCGGCGCCGGGCGCTCACCGGCATCACCCCCGCCTCGCGGGCCGACACGAGCTGGATGTCGTTCCGGGTGGAATGGCTGGAGCGTGTGCGCCAGGCGGAGCGCAGCTGCGGGGTCGACCTTCCCGAACGGAAGGAGCTCGCCGAGCTCTTCGACCAGCTCGAGCACCTCGAGGACCTCTACACCACCTCTGCCGTGCAGTACGCGGGGGAGATCGGCCCCGCGCTGGACCGATTTCACCGGATGGTCGCCCAGACACGCGGCGGGCGGTGATCGTCTTCCCCGCCGTGGGGCGGTGACTCGAGGGGCCGGCCGCGGCGCGACGTCGCCGTCCTGCGCCGAGAGGACGCCAGCCCGTGCATCCGGAGCTCCCGAGAGTCCCTACCACCACGACGTGACCGGCCCCGGGCTACTGCTGCGGAAGGAGCACCCGCACGACGCCGCTCTGGTCCGAGACGTCCTCGCCGAGGAGCAGTGCCCGGGGCGTCCCGTCCTCGAGCGTCTCCCGGCGGTAGACCCGGAGCAGCGCCTGCGGGACGACCGTGCCGGCGTCCCGGAGGATACGGGCGGTGAGCGTCCTTCCCACCGCGAGGGTCACCACCGGGAGCTGGGTCCCCGAGGAGGTCACCCGAACCAGTCGCCGGACCGCCGGGAAGAACGGGCCGGTCTGGACCTCCAGCTGGTACACGCCGGGGTCGAGCCGCAGGGCGAACGTGCCCACCTCGCCGGTCTGGCCCGAGACGCCCGAAGGCGGGAGGGGGGTGACCGCGTCCACCGGGAGCACCGGATCCAACCGCACCACCGCGCCGGTGAGCGGACCCGCGTCGGGCAGCAGCACTCCGCCGCTCAGCACCGGGCGCGCAGGGCAGGTCCAGCTCCCGGCCACCGGAGCGCCCCCGGGGACGTCCACCGGCGTCCGGACCAGCCCGGCGATGGCCCCCGGCGGTGGGACGATCCACAGCTGGAGCGCTCCCGGTTGGGCCTGGGGCAGGGTGGAGAGCACGAACGTCCCCGCGTCCCCGGAGAAGGTCGGCCCCACGTTGCCCGACCCGCCTCCCACCACCGTGCCCTGGATGAAGATGCTCGCCCCGGCGACGGGGCTGCCGTCCGGACCGAGGACCTGCCCCGACACCTCGACCGGGGCGGCGCCGTCCCCCACGATGAACGGCGTTCCGAACTGCGCCAGGTCGGAGACGGGGAGGGCCGCGACGGCGCCCAGGGCGCCCGGGCCGGGGCTGACCTGGAGGACGGCTCCCCCGTCGAGCGCACCGATGCCGAAGGAGAGCTGGAATCCCCCGTCCGGCTCCGCCACGGTCCGGCTCGAGAGAGGGCGCCCGTCGGCGCCGAGGAGCTGGACCGTCGGTGGCACGGGCTCGGGCTGGCCCGGACCGGCGAGGACGGTCCCGCGGACGGTCTGCACCTCCGCCGCGGGCTGAAGATCCAGGATCAGCGGCAGGACGCCCGCGTCCATCACGATCCCCGACTGCATCGCCGGCGGCACGGTCGGATCGACCGGGCTCACGACGAGGGTGTAGAGGCCGGTGGAGAGCCCCACCTGGAAGAGCCCGTTCGCCGCCGCGCCCGCGGTCTGCGCGGTCCGGTACACGCCGGGGAGGAGTGTGCTCTGGCCCGTCGCCAGCAGCTGAACGCTCGCCGGGTACGGCCCGCTGCCGCGCCGGACCGAGAGCTGGAGGAGCTGCTGGTCCGGGAGCACCAGGCGCATGTTCGCCACCGGCGCTCCGAGCGGCATGTCGACGCTGGTCACGCCGCTGGCCGCCGAGGTGATGACCTCGGCCAGGAGGTCCGCCGGAAGGGTGCCGCAGCCGTCGACGTAGCAGCGCTGCGGCGACGGGCAGTCCTGGTCGCGGGAGCAGGTCCCCTCCGGCGGGGCGGGGTCGTTGAAGAGGTTGCACCCGGTCAAGAACCACAGGGCTAGGAGTGGGGTCGCGCGGATCACGGTGGCGGTGGACAGGGTCCGGCGACCACGGTCACCGTCCAGGCGTAGGTCACCGCGTAGGTCGGGTCGAGCGCCGTCCCTCCATCGAGCAGGGTGACCTTCCTCGGCTGCGGCTCGCGGTTCACCAGGGCGCCGTCGGAGACCAGCACCTCGACGACGTGGTCACCCGGCTGCTGCAGCGGCCCGGGCGTGGCGAAGCTCACCTCGTAGTTCGCCGGGTCCGAGCGATCCGCCTCGCCGTTCAAGGGGATGGTGGCCTGCTTGACGAAGGCGGGGAACACGTCCGGGTCGACGTAGAAGTTGTAGATCAGCGTGTCGCCGACGTCTGGGTCCGACACCGGGGCGAGGAAGGAGAGGTTCGGGCAGTCGGTCCCGTTCCGCACGGTGAAGAAGCGGCTCGCCGGCTGGAGCAGATTCTCCAGGATCCGCGGCGGCTGGTTCATCAGCGGCGGGAGCGGCTGGATGATGTGATCCTCCTGGGAAACGAGGCACCCCGGGAGCAGCACCGCGGCCACGAGGCGGAACCCCAGCAGACGGCCGGCGCTCACCCGGGCTCCTCCTCCCGGTCCGGGGGGACGCCATCCATCCTCTCCAGCAGCCGGAAGATGGTGCGCGGGTCCACGCCCAGCGCCCGCGCCGTCCGCGCGCGGTTCCCTCCGTGGCGCTTCAGGGCCTCGAGCACGTACCGGAGCTCGAAGTCGTCCTTCGCCTCCTGGAGCGGAGTGAGCGGGGGGAGCTCCTCGGGTGGAAAGTCCAGGTCCTCGGCCCGGACCAGCGGTCCGTCCGAGAGCACCGCCGCCTTCTTGATCCGGTTCTCGAGCTCCCGGACGTTCCCCGGCCAGGGATGACGCCGGATCGCGGCAAGCGCGGCGGGGGTGAAGCCGCGGGCCGCGGCGCGGTAGCTCTCGGCAAAGGTCTGGAGGAACCCCCGGGCCAGGACCGCCACGTCCTCGCCCCGCTCGCGGAGCGGCGGCACCCGGAGGGTGAGGGTGGCCAGCCGGTAGTAGAGATCCTCGCGGAACGCGCCCCGCTTCACCTCTTCCTCGAGCGTCCGGTGCGTGGCGGCGATGACCCGGATGTCCACCGCCTCTTCGCGGTGATCGCCCACCTTCTGCACGGTGCGGTCCTGGAGCGCCCGCAGCAGCTTGACTTGAAGGACCGCGGGCATGTCCCCCACCTCATCGAGGAACAGCGTCCCGCCGCTGGCCAGCTGGAACCGACCCGGCCGGGTGGCCACCGCGCCGGTGAAGGCACCCTTCACGTGTCCGAAGAGCTCCGACTCGAGCAGCGTCTCGGGGAGCGCTCCACAGTTGATGGCCACGAACGGGCCGCTCGCCCGGGGGCTCCGCCGGTGGAGCTCGCGAGCGACCAGCTCCTTGCCGGTGCCGGTCTCTCCCACCACCAGGACCGAGAGGTCGGTCGGGGCCACCTTCTCGATCTGTCTGTACACCTCCTGCATCCCGGGGCAGCTCCCGAGGAGATCACCGTAGCGCTGGTGCTCCAGACGCTCCCGGAGGCCGCGGTTGTCCGCCCGGAGCTCGTCGAGGAGCAGCGCGTTCTGCACCAGGAGCGAGGCCTGCGCCGCGAAGATGGTCAGCGTGTCCAGGCCGTGACGGTCGAAGTGAGTCCCCACTCGGTCGGTGCCCACGTACACCACCCCGAAGGGCCGTCCGCGGTGCATCAGCGGCACGCAGAGCACGCTGGAGAGCTTGAGATTGACCACCGAGGTGCTGGCGGAGAACTCGGGATCGGCCGTGGCGTCGGAGACCAGCAGCGGCGCGCCGGTGCGCAGCACGCGGTCCACCACCGTGTCCGAGAGCGTCTCCACGTCGCGGGCGACGTTCTCCCGATTGACGTTGCGCGCCACCTTGACGCTGCGCTGGTCGCCCTCCACCAGCACCAGGAATCCCCGGTCTCCATGGGTGAGGTCGATGGCCTCGTCGAGCAGCGCGTCGAGGAGGGCCGGCACGTCACCGGACTGGAGGAGCCGGGCCGAGAAGTCGGTCAGCCGCTTCAACGTGGAGAGCGCCTCGCGGCCGGGGTCCGTCCGGGGCTCGGCATCGGCCGGGGTGTCGCTCAGCGACAGGGCGATCCACGTGTCCGCGACGCGGATGACGTCGCCGTCCCTCAGCACGTGGGCCTCGCGCTTCTTCCCGTCCACCAGGAAGGGAGCGCCCACACTGCCCGCCCGGTAGCTCCGGCCGTCCCAGAGCAGGGTGAGCGCCAGCTCCGCAGCACCGGCGTCCTCGAGCCGCACGTCCACCTCCGCGCCCCGGCCCACGCTGGTGATCCGCTTGAGCAGCGGGACGCTTCGCACGGCGCCGCCGGGAGAGGTGAGGACCAGCCGGGCCATGGGTCAGAAGCGGACGGTCACCGATGCGCCCACCGTTCCGGGGCCCGGGCCGATCCGCGCCCCCTGCTGGGACGACGGCTGCGGAGGCGGCAGTGGCGGCGGCGTCTCCACCCGGGTGGTCACCACGGTGTCCTGGTGATGGATGATGGCGTCGGCCACCCCGGCGGCCCACACCCCGTAGAAGCCGAGGCCCGCGCCGATCTTCAGCGCGCGCCACACCTTGGCCTCGTCCTCGCGATTGGCGGGGATACCGGTCTCCACGATGGGCGCCGCCCCGGGGAAGCGGTTTTCGACCGGGATGGTCCGGGTGTCGATCAGCGAGCCGTAAGCGAAGTAGGCCACGACGCTGGTGATGCCCAGGAGGGCCTCGGCGATGGCGAAGCCGGTCCCCGCGGCGACCCGGCCCTGCTGGAACTGCCCGGCGCCGAAGGGGACGAAGTTCACCAGGAAGCTCCGCTTCTCCACGGTCCGGACCGTGACCTGGCGGGACATCTCCTCGATCTGCCGCCGCTGCTCCTCCGCCTGACGGGCCAGGGCGGCGCGCTCCTCGGCCGCGCGCCTGGCCGCCTCCGCCTGGGCTCGGCGCTCGGCGCGGATGCGATCCAGCTCGGGCGCGAGCGCCTGCCGCTGCTTCTCCACGAACGCGACCGCCGGCGGCGGATAGACGAAGGGGTCGAGGGCGAAGTCGGGGTCGAGCCGGAGCAGCGCCGCGATGTGCCGCTGGGCGGGCTCGGTGCGCTTGAGGTTGAAGGCGGCGAGCCCGGCCAGCTTGTGCCACTGGATCAGCGAGGCCTCGTCCATCCCGCCGCGGTCGATGCGTCGCTCGGCGCGCTCCAGCACCTCCCGGTAGCGGCCGAACTCGAACTCCGACTGGACCGCGGCGAGGTCCCCCTGCTCGCCCGCCCCCGGCGCTCCCTGCGCCTGCGCGGTGAGCGACGCCAAGAGGACGAGGACCGCCCACCCCGCGCCCCGGCTCATTCGGGCACCAGCCTTCCGGTGAGGGTCCGCGTGGCGCCGGGGAGGAGCTCCACGCTCGAGCGGACGGTCCGGTAGCCGGGCGCCATCACCTCGTACTCCACGCGGTGCACGAAGCGGGTGGGGGCTCGGGGGGAAGCAATCTCGAAGGGCCGGGAGACGGACTCGGCGGCCGGGCGGGTGACGTCCCCGATGCGGACCTGCGCCGACGGAGGCTCGAAGGCGAAGCGCAGCTCGGCCGGCTTCAGGCGCGCGGGGATGGCCAGGGTCTCCGGCTTGCCGGCGACGACCTCGATGGGCACGACCTGATCTTCGCACCACTGGCAGCTGACGCGCAGGACGTGGCGGCCGGGGGCCAGCGAGAGCGTGTGGACCGAGAGCGCCTCGGAGCTCTTCCGCTCGTCGTCCACCTGGAGCGCTCCGTACGGGCGGACCAGGACCTGATAGCGGACGGCGGCCGGCCGGGGAGCGCCGCGGGCCGAGCGGGACGGGGGCTCGGTCTGCTCGGGGCCGTCCTCGGAGCGGGGGGCCACCGCGGCGGCGGGGGTCGGCTTCCCGGCACCGGGCTCCGGCGCGCCCCCGACGCCCGCCGGGACGTCCGCGGCGGGCCGGATCGCCGTGTCCATCACGGGAGTGGAGACCGGTGCCCCCACCGCGGCGACCACGGCGGGAGCGGAGGGCGGCGTGGCGAGCGCGGTCGACGGCGCGGGTGGGTCGCCCTCCATCCGGACCAGGGCCACGGCGCCGCCGATCAAGGCGGCCGCCACGACCCCTCCGCCGGCGACGAGCGCAGCCCGGCGACGGGCCTGACCCTGGCGGAGGCTCCGCTGCAGCCGGTCGAGCAGCGCGCGGGCCGCGGGAGCATCGGGCTCGAGCGCCAGGGCCTGGTCCACCCGGGCCAGCGCCCTCGGCAGCCGGCCGGCGGCCGCCTCCTCCGCGCCCTTCGAGAGGAGGGTCGCGACCAGCCGCTGCACCAGCGCGGTCCGGGCCGGCGCCGGGTCGGCGAAGAACGCGGCGAGGACGGGCTCCCCGTCGGTGAGGCCGAGGTCGTCGAGCGCCTGGGACAGCGCCTGCTCCAGCTCTCGCGCGCTCGCGTAGCGGTCCGCTGGATCGTGGGCCAGGCAGGTGTTCAGGATGCTCACCAGCGCGTCGGAGATGGCCGGGCACGCCCCGCGCGGATCCTCGTAGGTTCCGGCGAGGATTCGCTTGAGCGTCGCCGGCGTGCTCGGAGCGGCGAAGGGGAGCGTCCCGGTCCAGAGCCAGTAGAGGAGCGTGCCCAGAGAGAACACGTCGGACTCCGCGGTGGCCGGCTCGCCGTCGATCACCTCGGGAGCCATGTACGCCGGAGAGCCCACCAGCGCGCCGGTGACCGTCATCCGCTCGGCGGGGTCGAGGACACGGGCGATCCCGAAGTCCATGAGCTTCAGGACTCCGTCGTCGCGCACCATCACGTTCTCGGGCTTGAGGTCCCGGTGGATGACTCCCGCCTCGTGCGCGTGCCCCAGCGCCCGCGCCAGCTGCTGGATGATCAGCGCCGCCAGCTCGGGCGGGAAGAGCCGCTCCCGCTCGGCGAAGGACTTGAGGGTCTCCCCCCGGACCAGCTCGGTGACCAGGAAGGCGTCCTCGGTGGACGGGTCGGCGAAGTCGAACACCTCGAGGATGTTCGGGTGCTGGAGGCGGGCCACGGCGCGCGCCTCCCGGGCGAGTCGCGCGCGCGCGTCCTGCTGCCGCGCCAGGTGCGGGTGGAGCACCTTCACCGCGACTTCGCGCTGGAGCGACGTGTCCACCCCCCGGTAGACGACCGACATGCCCCCCGAGCCCAGCGGCTCGAGCAGCCGATAGCGCCCCAGATGCCGGCCCTCGAGGCTCATCCGCGAGACGCTCCTCCGGATGGCATCAACGCCCGGGCGCCGCGGAACGTTCCGCACAGTTCCGGGCTGGCAACGGGAGCTGGCATGTGGGTCTCGGACGGCCCCGGGAAAGAGGCCATTCAGCCCCTTCCCGGTCCGAGCGTTTCCGGCATCTTACGCGCGGTTTCTCAGGGTTCAACGCCCTGACAGTCCACAAAGAGAGATGCCGCCCGGAGCGGGCTCCGGACGGCACCTGGAACTGCCAGCCGCTCGACGTTTACGCCCGGATTTCGGGCCCGGCGGGCGGGACGACCTCGGGCTTCGGCAGGTCGGGGCTCGAGCCGCCGTCCGGCGTCCCGGCCCGGGCCTTGAACGGGTCGGACTCGAGGGCGTTGTGGAGCACCTCGTCCATCTGGGTGACGAAGATGAACTCGATCTCCTTCTTCGCCTGCTCGGGCACGTCGATCAGGTCCTTGCGGACGCGCTCGGGGAGGATGACCCGCTTGATGCCCGCGCGGTGCGCGGCGAGGACCTTCTCCTTGATCCCGCCCACCGGGAGCACCAGGCCCCGGAGGGTGGCCTCTCCGGTCATCGCCGTGTCGCCGCGGACGCGGATGCCCGTCATGAGCGAGGTGAGCGCAGTGAGGATGGTCACACCCGCCGAGGGCCCGTCCTTGGGGATGCTCCCCGCCGGGAAGTGCAGGTGGATGTCCGTCTTCTCCAGGAAGTTCGGGTTGATGCCCAGCTGGTCCGCCTTGCTCCGCAGGTAGCTGAGCGCCGCCTGGGCGGACTCCTTCATCACGTCCCCCAGCTGTCCGGTGAGCGTCATCCCGCCCTTGCCGGCCATCTTGGTGGCCTCGATGAAGAGGAGGTCTCCGCCCACCGCCGTCCAGGCCAGCCCGGTGGCCACGCCCGGCACCTCGGTCCGCTCGGCGACCTCGGAGTAGAAGGACTCGGGGCCGAGGATCTCCTTCGCCCGGTCCGGGGTGATGACCTGCTTGTCGGTCTTGCCGGCCGCCACCTCCACCGCCACCGCGCGGCACACGTCGGCGATGCGCCGCTCCAGGCCGCGCACGCCGGCCTCGCGGGTGTAGCTGGTGATGAGGGTGAGCAGGGCGCCGTCCTCGATGTCGATGTGGTCGGCGGAGAGCCCGTGCTCCCGCAGCTGCTTCGGGACCAGGTGGATGCGGGCGATCTGCTGCTTCTCCTCGAAGGTGTATCCGGGCAGCTCGATGATCTCCATGCGGTCCCGGAGCGGGCCGGGGATGGGATCGAGCTGGTTGGCGGTGGCGATGAACAGCACCTTCGAGAGGTCGAAGGCCACGTCGAGGTAGTGGTCGCTGAAGCTGTTGTTCTGCTCCGGGTCCAGCACCTCGAGCAGGGCGGCCGAGGGGTCGCCGCGGAAGTCCGCCCCGAGCTTGTCGATCTCGTCCAGCATCATGACCGGGTTCTTGGTCCCGGCCTTCTTCATGCTCTGGATGAAGCGGCCGGGGAGCGCGCCCACGTAGGTGCGGCGGTGCCCTCGGATCTCCGCCTCGTCGCGCACGCCACCGAGGCTGAGGCGGACGAACTTCCGCCCCACGCTCCGGGCGATGGACTGGCCGAGCGAGGTCTTGCCCACGCCGGGCGGGCCCACCAGGCAGAGGATGGGGCCCTTCATGTCGTTCTTCAGCTTGCGGACCGCGAGGTACTCGAGGATGCGCTTCTTCACCTTCTGGATGCCGTAGTGGTCGGCGTCGAGGGTGGACCGGGCGTTCTCGATGTCGAGGTTGTCCTCGCTGGTCTTGCTCCAGGGGAGGTCGGCGATCCAGTCGAGGTACGTCCGGGCGACGGTGTACTCGCTGGAGGCGGCGGGGATGGTCTTGAGCCGGTTCAGCTCCTTGGTGGCGACCTTCTCCACGTCCGGCGGCAGGCCTGCCTTCTTGAGGCGCTCCTGCAGCTCGTCGAGCTCCTCCTCCTCCTCGCCCATCTCGCCCAGCTCTTCCTTGATCGCCTTGAGCTGCTGGCGCAGGTAGTACTCGCGCTGGGTCTTCGACATCTCGCCCTTCACGGCGGAGTCGATCTTGTTGGAGAGCTTGAGGATCTCCCGCTTCCGGTTGAGGAGCTCGAGGACCAGCTTCATCCGGGCCTTGAGGTCCACCGTCTCGAGGACCGCCTGCTTCTCCTCGATGGGCACGTCCACGTTGGCGGCGATGAGGTCCGCCAGGTGGCCGGGGTGGGTGATGGACTCGACCAGCTCGGTGGCCGCGGCCGGAAGCTCCGGCATCAGCTCGATGACTTCCCGGGCCAGCTTCTTGAGGTTGATCCCCAGCGCCTCGACCTCGACGTTCTCGGCCGAGGTCTTGTCGTCCGCGGGCTCCACCCGGGCCTTGAGGTAGGGGGTCTCCTGCACCAGGTCCAGCACCCGGAAGCGGGCCAGGCCCTGGACGACGAGCGAGTAGTTATCCTCGCCCATCTTGAGGAGCTTCACGATGCGGGCCACGGTCCCCATCGCGTAGAGGTCACTCGCCCCCGGGTCCTCCTCCTCGGCCCGCCGCTGGGTGACGACCCCGATCAGCTGGTCATCACGCACCGCGTCCTTGATGAGGGCAATGGTCTTCTGACGTCCTACAGCCAGGGGTAGGACACCACCCGGGAAGAAGACGGAGTTCCGAAGTGGCAGGATGGGGAGGACCTGGGGAATGTCGTCCTTGTTGATGAGGCCCGGGGGCCCCATGGCCGAGGTCATCGCGGTGGCGGACTGGCCGCCCTTCTTCTTCTCGTCCGACATGAAAATTCGCGCTCCGTTCAGGTGCGTCGGAAACTGCCTCTGCCAGGTCCCGTACCGTCTGGAACAGAGGCTAGCAATCAAAAGTCCTTCATTGGGAAACAGGTCTGGATGCGGGGTCTGAGGTTTACCGATAGAGCAGAACCGGACGTCGTCAAGCGACGGGGTCACTGGCTGTGGCTCCTGGTGGCCGGACTGCTGGGCACGCTCGGCGGGTGCACGTGCGAGGCGCCGCCGGAGCGGGCGGGGTCCAACGTTCCCTCCAGCTGCGCCTACGACGCGCCGCTCTTCGCGCCGGTGGAGACGGACATCCTCTTCGTCGTCGACGACAGCAACTCGATGAGCGAGGAGCAGCAGGCCGTCGCCCGCGAGCTCCCCACCTTCGTCCAGGTGCTCCAGGCCGGAGCCGGCGTCGAGCAGAACCTTCGGGTCGGTCTGGTCAACACCTCGGTCTACTCGGCCTTCTTCAACAACCAGCTGTTCCTCACCAGATATCCGCAGGGTGGCTGGCTGCGTCAGTTCCCCGCGGCGGACGGCGGGGTGGGCGGCGGCGAGCGGTGGTTGACCAACCCCGACTCCGAGATCGTGCCCCGCCTCAGCGCAGCCATCCTCGCCCTGGGGATCAACGGCTCCTTCCAGGAGACGCCCTTCGAGGCGGCCCGCATCGCGCTGACCGGAAGCGGCTTCTGGACGACGCTGCCCGATGGCGGGAACCCGAACGCGGGCTTCCTCCGGCCGGGGGCTCGGCTCCTCGTCGTGGCGGTGAGCGACGAGGACGACTGCAGCGAGATCGATCACGACCCTCCGACCGTGGCCTACACCAACGCGGAGGGGCAGGACTTCTGCACCCTCCACGAGAACCAGCTCACCCCGGTGGGCGACTACGTGACCGCCTTCCAGCGCCTCGACGACGGCGAGGGACACCCGCGGGAGGTGCTCTGGGGAGCGATTGCGCCGGTCGCCCGCTCGAACAAGGTGGCGCAGGGCATCCAGGGGACGCTCGCAGACGGTGGACCCATCATCCAGAACGTGGACTGCCCGACCAGCGGCGGTCCGGGGTACCGGCATCGCGCCATGGCGCTGGCCTTCGACTCGACGCTCACCAACCTCGACTCGGTCTGCGTGCCCGACTACCACAACAGCCTCGTGGCCATCGCCCAGGTGGCGTCCATTCCGCAGACGCTCACGCTCACCGACAACGTGCCCGACCCCCGGCTCCTCGCCGTGGACATCACCCGCGGCGACGGGAGCGTGCAGCGGTGCACCCTCGCCAACGGCGGAATCACCGTGGTCGAGGCCACGGATACCCAGCCTCAGGCGGTGAGATTCCAGGCGGGTTGCCTCCGCCGGGCGACCGACACCCGGGTCGAGGTGAAGCTGCTCTGCGCCGGCTGACACGGGGAGTCCGCCTGGCTCCCGTCTTGCGGGACGCTCGGGCAGCCGCGCGTCCATGCTCACCGGCGCAGCCGCGCCGCGCGTCGGAGCTCAGCGCACGGCTTCGCTGACCACGTCGAGAAGCTGGGCGCGGCCTCTGTCGGCGGTTTCCAGGTGGAGGAAGTGGCTGCCCTCCGGAATCTCGACGGTGCGCACGCTGCGAGCGCGGACGGCGTCGTGCGCGAACGCCTGGACGTCCTCGGGTCGGCTCCAGAAGTCTGCGCTCCCGCGGACCAGCACCACGGCCGCGGTGATCGCTCCCGCGTCGTAGAGGCGCCGTCCCGCGGCCTGGGTGAAGCTGTCCTCGAGAGCGCCGAGCGGGGCGCGGAGGGCGGGCGGGTTGGTGCGGCCGGAGTCCGGGTCGCTCGCCAGCGCTGCCCGGACGTAGGCCTCGGCGATCGCCGGGTCTCGCCGCGAGGCGGCGTCCGCTCCGAGCGAGCGGTCCCAGGGCCGCAGCAGCGAGGCGGCGTCGGCCCGCGCGTAGCCACCGAGATCGGGTGACAGCCGGTCCGGCCGCGCCGGATCCGCGAGGGCGGATCCCGGGCCCACCATCGGGTGGACCGCGGAACCACCGTAAAGCGCGTTCAGCAGGATCAGCGTCCCCACGCGCTCCGGCCAGAGCGCCGCGTACTGCCCGGCCCAGAGACCCCCGGTCGCCCAGCCGAGGAGGGTGACCTGACGGGCCCCGGTGCGGGCGAGGACCCTGCGCACCACCGCGTCCACGTCGCGCACCACCTCGAAGGAACGGGACAGCGGCCGGCTCTCCTCGGCAGGTCTGGACATCGCCGCTGGCCGGTCGGAGCGGCCGTAGCCCCGGGCGTCGAGGAGGTAGACCCGCGCGCCGGTCCGCAGCGCGAGGTCCTCGGCCAGGGAGCCTCCGGGGACCGGGAGATCGAACGAGCCGATGCCCGGGACACGCGCGCCGTGGACCAGGACCATCGGCGCTGCACCGGCACGGGCGGCCCCCGGGCGGATCTCCCGGACCGCGACGTGCACCCCGTCGACGGTGGTCACCCGGAGCTCGGTGCGGTGCACGGACGCCGACGCGGCGAGGAGCAGGAGGAGCAGCGGCGGCATGCTGCCCGGCTGTCTAGCTCGCCCCCGGACCGAGCAGGGCCGGGCAAAGTCGCGGACTGCGCCTGGCGGACGACGCTTGGCGATGCACCGTCAGTCCTCGTGACATACTACTGAACGGGCGTATAGACAGGCAGGAGAGGCATGGAGGCGGCCCGGGCAGACCCTGCAGTCCTCGAGCGGCTCCGGGAGCGGATCCGGACGCTGCAGGCGGCGCCGCGCCAGCTGCTCTCGGTGCTGCGCACCGGCCTCGCGCCGGTGGATGGGCTCCTCCCCGGGGGAGGGTTCCCGCTGGGCCAGGTCGTCGAGCTCGGGGGAGAGCCCGCCTCGGGACGCGCCCGGCTCGCCTTCCGCGCCATCGCCGAGGCCCACCGGGCCCTGCGGCTCGCCGCCTGGGTGGACGGCCCGCGCGCGCTCTATGCGCCCGCGCTGCCCCCGCTCGGCGTCCGGCTGGAGCAACTCCTCGTCGTCCAGCCGCCCGAGCCGGGGCAGCTGGCCTGGAGCGCGCTCCAGCTGCTCCGGAGCGGCGCCTTCGCCGCGGTGGGCCTGGACCTGACCCGGACGGACGTCCGGCTGTCGCCACCCGATTCGCGCCGGCTGGTCGAGGCGGCCACCCGGAGCGGGGGGCTGCTCCTGCTCCTCACGCCTCCGGAGGCGCCCGCGGACGGGACGCTGCGGCTCCATGTCTCCGCCGCCGGGCCGCGTGCGATGCGCGTCGAGGT
>RPRB01000001.1 GCA_003818285.1 Myxococcaceae bacterium | reverse complement strand
GAAAACCGCGTGGCTGCCCTGGAACATCGATTTGTCCACCGTCGGCGGAAGTCTGAGCAACGTGACGAAGTTGACGATTGGCATCGAGGGTTCCGGTTCCAAAGGCATCGTGTACATCGACGACATCCGGCTCTATCCCAAGACCGCTGAGTACATTACACCGACAGATCCTGGCAAAACGAATCTGCTGGCTCTCTATGCCTTTGAAGGCAATGTCAACGACACGTCCGGCCACGGATTGAACGGCACCATCAGGCAGTCGCAGTTGGTCAACTCCGGCAGACCCGATGGAGGGTCCGCTCTTCAACTCAGTCAGGTCGGCTATGTGGACCTCGGCAATCCTGCGTCCCTCGACTTCGGCACCGGAGACTGGACCGTGACGGCCTGGTTCAAGACCGCCGTGACCGGCAACGCCGATGCGAACAAGGGAACCATCTATGGCAAGGGTGGAGACAATACCGGCGGAAAGCGCTATGCCCTGACCATGAGTGAGACCACCTCAGGAGTGATCACTCTGGTGACCGATGACGATGTGACCAAGATCGTGACGGACTCCAAGAGTGTGACCAATGATGACCAGTGGCATTTCGTTGCCGGTCAAAGGCAGGGCACGGCCCTGCGGATATTCATCGACGGGCGACTGGAAGCGACCAGCACTGCCGCTGCCGACTACAATCTCTCCGGTACATCTCAACACAATGCATATATCGGAGCGATTACCAACCACGCTGACGGCAGCCTGTACAAGCTGTTCAATGGCCTGATTGACGACGTGCGCGTCTACAACAAAGCGCTATCCGAAGAAGAAATCCTGTGGCTCGCGGGCCAGACCACGCCGGTGGCCAAGCCGCTCTGAGGCCGGGACCCGGTTTATGGTGCCACGGGCCATCGAGGCAGGAGCATCAGCCGGGGCCTGCGTTCGTATGACGCAGACCCCGGTCTTCCCACAATAGAGAACTGAGAAGGAGAAACAAAGATGTACAGAAGAGTGATTCTTTCGGTATTGGCGTTGGTCCTCGGCGTTGGCTCACTGGCTGACGGGGCCACGATCGTCTGGGTGTCGGACAACAAGACGCCGGCCGCCGGCGTTCCGGCGGACCAGGCGTGGGTGGATCTGCTGATTGCACAGGGGTACACGGTCGATATTTCCTTCCGTAACAAGGAGGCCCGCACACTCGATGCGACAAAAGTCGCTGCACTGAATGCGGCCGATCTCATCATCGTCAGCCGCGATACAGACAGCGGACAGTACGACGACGGCACGGAGATTGCTCAGTGGAACGGCATTACCACCCCGATTCTGCTGCAGGTAGGCCAAATCGCCCAGAACATTCGCTGGAAATGGATCAACATAGGCACCACAGCCATTGCCCAGCCCACGATGGAGGCGGTGCTCCCCACCCATCCTATTTTCGATGGCGTGCCGCTCGGTGCGAACAACCAGGTCGCCGTCCTCACGACCAATTGCACCTTCGTAGCGACCACGGACGTTGGTAATGGCACGTTGATCGCCAAGCGGGCGGACAACAGCCAGCCCTGGATTGTCGAGTGGGCGCCGGGAGTGGAGTTCTACGCCGGTTCAGTCGAGAAAGCCGGTGGCAAGCGACTGTTGTTCTCGGGCGGCGGCACCTCGGGTGTTTCCGACGGGACCTACAACTACAACGACGCCGGCAAGAAGATGTTCCTCAATGCCATCGGGTACCTGCTTGGAATAAAGCCTGTCGCCTCGGACCCGGGGCCGGCTGAGGGGGCTGTGGATGTCCCGCGCGACCCTGTCCTGAGTTGGAAGCCCGTACTCCCCAGCCAGAAACATGACGTGTACCTTGGGACCAGCAAAGACGATGTTGACGCCGCAACTGTTGCCAGTCCGTTGAATGTGCTGGCCGGCGCGGGCCAGGACGCGAACACGTTCGAGCCTGCCGATCTTCTCGAATATGGCAAGACATACTACTGGCGGATCGACGAGGTCAATACGACGCCCGATGCCTCG
>RPRB01000502.1 GCA_003818285.1 Myxococcaceae bacterium | reverse complement strand
GTCAACGGAAGTACCCAGGGAACCAGTCGTACGACACCGGGCACTCGCTGTCGGACGTGCAAGGGAGCCCGGTATCCCGGGAACGCAGGGACAGCACGGTCCCGTCCCGGCCGATGTTCAGAACCGCGCGGCAGGGAGAACCTGATCCAGCGTTCGCCATGAGGTTCGCCGGCACGATGGGCGAGGTCGCCAGCGCCGCGGAGAAATCGGCGAACCCGCAGCTCACCCCGTCGGCAGTCACCACCTCGAAGGCACAGTCCGGCACCGGGAGACCAGCCACGGCGTACGCTGTCTTGCCCTCGAGAGGCACGAGAGCAGCCAGCGGCCTGGACGAGAGCCAGCCGGGAGCTGCCTCCAGCGTGGTCGACAGCGCCGGATAGCGTCCCTGCCACTCCGAACTGCACGGGGCGCTTCCGCGGCAGGCCCGGTGCCGGAGGAAAAGGCCGCCCCGGACATCCGGGGCGAGAGAGAACGAGTCCTCATCGATGACAACCCCTGGCGCGATCAGAAACGCCATGCCCGGGTGCCCCGCGGCATCGACCCACAAGCCACCGAGGTCGAAGACACGCGCGTTCATGCCGAGCAGGACGAGCACGTTGCCGGTCACCTCGACGGTCAGTCCGTGGACCTGCTGCTGGCTCGGCAAAGTGAGAGAAGCTGCCCAGCGCGGGTTCAGCTCGTCGTCGTACGCCGTGAGGACACCGTCCCCGAAGAGAACGAGCCCTCCTCGAGGATCCGCGACAGCGATCCCGCTGTTCGGGAGGACGGTCACTCCTCCGTCCGCCAGCACCCGGAGCAAGGTGGGGTTGTCCCCGAAGGCGAGACTCGCGATCCCGGCGAACCCGGAGGCGAGCGGAATCGAGAGTCCGCCTCCCTCCGGTGGGAACCCCTGAGCTGCCAGGAGCCCCCCATCCGGCGAGTAGATGCGGTAGCCAACAGAGCCAAACTTGCTCTCACTCCCAGTGAGCACGTTGCCCGCTCCGTCCCCGAGCGCTCCGAGTGCCCCGGCGGAAAGCGCCAGTGTGTTCCTCACGGTGACCGGCCGCCCCGGAGGACTCGGAGCAAGGCCGTCGCACGGACTCGAGCTCTGGACCGGCCGGACCCCCGCGTCAGGACCTGTCGGCGCTGTGCCTCCGCAGCTCGAAAGCAAGACGGCGATGACGACAGGAGCGAACCAACGGAGGTGTCGGGACATGGGACCTCCCGCGCTGTCGGAAGGTGGCCACACACGGGTCAGCACGCCAGATGCTCGAGCTTGGCTGTCCGTCACCGCTGGGGAGCAGAACTCCCTGGAGGCGGGTGCACTGAACTTCGCGTGCGAGGGGGGCCCACCGCTGACGACGTCCCCCGAGAGGGGTATGAGGGGGCCGAGCGCGGGCGACGGTCGGTGAACCGCATCGTCCACGAGGCTCAGGGGCGGGTGGAGCCATGAGACAGGCCCTGGATGTCGGTTCGCAGGACTGGCGCGGAGAGATCCGTCGGCTGTGGGATCTCCAATCCGCATCGC
>RPRB01000501.1 GCA_003818285.1 Myxococcaceae bacterium | reverse complement strand
GTCTCTCGGTAAGGACGAGCGCGAGCGTCGTGTCATCGGGAAACTGATCGAAGAGCTGAGCGCCGATCCGTGCCGCTCCGGATTCGTCTCCTTCGGCCATTCGAATCGTGATCTCCGCCAGCTGGCGGGCAGAAATGGGGAGACGAGCGGCAGCCTCGAGCGCCAGCTGAGCTTCCGCCCGAGCCCGCTTCCGATGCCCCATCTCGTCCCAGACCCACGCTTGCAAGAGATGGGTTGGGTAGAAGCTCTGGTCGGCCGCCGCGGATTCCGTGAAGGCTTGAACTGCCGCCGGATACTCGCTTCGAATCCAGCGATCGAGGCCGTCCGCATATCGCCGCGCCGCGAGGATCGATCGTGGCCTGAGGGCCGCGATCGCACTCCCATCGGCCGGTTCCGGTGCTCCGAGCGCCCCCCGAAGCTTTCGTCCGAGCAGCATGGAAGCCTCAAGAACGTCGTTCTCTTGGAACGAGGCCGAGATCGGCTCGGCAGTCCCGGAGATCGTGAAAACGGCCTGCAGCTGCCCGCTCCCGAGGCGCCTCAGTGAACCCACCGCGATCGTGGGCACTCCGAGCAGCGTGCCCAGCCTCTTCCGAGCGTCCCCCGAAGGAAGGTCCTGGTCCTTCAGTCCGAGTGACCGTCTTCCCCGGCCGACCTCCTCGGCCGGGATCACCCGGAGCACCCGCTCCGCCGTCGCGACCTCCAACTGCAGGAGGGCCCCGAGCGTCGGAGCGACCCAGGACTGGGTCCCGAGATCTCCGTCGGGCACGATGCCAGCCAGGGCGACGGCGCGCCTCGCCTGGAACGGTGCAACAGCTTCGGCCGTTCCGTGTTTGCGCAGGAGGCTCGCTCCAAGGCCCACCGCGAGCACGACGGCCGCCACCGCAAACATCGCGACCCACCGCCCTCGGGATTGCCCGATGGGTCGGGACCTGTCGAGGGCCCGCGCCAGCTCACCCGCGCTCGCCAAACGTGCCTCGGGCCGTGGCTCGAGACACCTGAGGATCGCGGAGTTCCAGCGTCCGTCCAGTCCGGGCACCAACGAACGCGGCGGCGGCGGCGGCTCCTTGAGCCGCTTGCAAGCCGCCTCCAGCGGTGTGGCACCCTCGAAGGGGAGCCTGCCGGTGACCATCTCGTAGACGATGAGTCCGAGCGCGTAGACATCAGCGGCGGGTCCAACCTCCCCTCCAGAAAGCTGTTCGGGAGCCATGTACTGGGGCGTTCCGATGACGCCGGACCCCGTCGGTTGCTCGGCGATGGGCACGGCGCTCGGCAGGGCGCGGGCAATTCCGAAGTCGGTGATGACAGCCCGGACCTCCGCGGAATCCGAGGAGCCGCTCGCTCTCCGCACGAGCATCACGTTGCTCGTCTTCAAATCTCGATGAACCACGCCCTCGGAATGCGCCGCGTCCAGCCCTGCGGCGATCTGCCTAATGACAGGCAGCGCCTCCGTCGCGGGCGTCGGATGTCCACCGCGGAGGCGGTGGCCGAGCGTCTCTCCCTCGAGAAGCTCCATG
>RPRB01000500.1 GCA_003818285.1 Myxococcaceae bacterium | reverse complement strand
TGCTCCACGGAACTGTGCGGTACGAGATCCCGCTCGGCGAGCCGGCCTTGCGCGAGCTCGAGCTGCCGGCGGATCTCCACTGCGACCAGTACTCGCGTGACGGACGCGCGCTGCTCTGCACCCCCTCGCAGGCGAAGGCGGGGGCAGGCATGCCGCTGGTGCGTTACGATTTGAAACAGCGCGCCCGCGAGGTGATTCAGCCACCCTCGGGACTGCCCGGACCGGCTCGACCCGCTCCCCGCACGTCTGAGCTCGCGGACGGCGCGCTGGTCTGGGCGGTGAGCCACCCGGACGGTGCAGACGAGCTCTGGATCGCCCGTCCGGGCCAGGCGCCGGAGCTGCGGCATCGCTCTGCGGCGATGACCCTGGGTTGGGACCGGATTGGGTTCATCTCGGCTGACGGCAGCATCGTGGTCGAGGGCTCTCACCGGGTGGCCTACGCACTCCATCTGGTGGAGGGACTGCGGTGAGCGTCAGTGCAAGAGCGCGGGCCAGTACTGCCAGGCACACGTACACACGCGAGCTCCAGCGTTCGCTCGGAGTGACGCTGACAGGCTGTTCGGGCCCGCGCAGCTGAAGCCGCTGGCGAGCACGGTCCCGTCCGCCCCGACGTACGACGTCGCGAGCCCCAGGATACGGCTGTCGACCGGGACCAGGTCCAATTGGCCGCACAATTCTCCTCCGACGGAGCGCACCTCCAGGAGGGGCTCCATCGCGTCGGAAGGGCGGATCAGGTACCCATCCCGGGCCGGCGTTACCCGGAACCAGTCCTCCCCCGTCACGCCCGGCTTCGGGAGCCAGTCGGGGACGGGCTCGAGCGTCGTGGCGCCCGAGGCCAGCATCCCGACCCAGTGTGGGAAATCGTTGAAGTCCGGGGGGTACTGCCGGAGGAAGAAACCCCCCTCGGCCCGAGGGAAAGCATCGAGCAGACGCGGCGGACCGTCGAAGACGGGCCCGGGGACGCCGTTTTCGTCGACCCAGCTCAGGGAGACGCCTCCATCGGCGTGCGACTCACCCAGGAGCGTTCTTCCGTCGAGGTCCACTCTCGACAGCGAGAGGGAGCTCGGCACGGGGAACTCCGTGGCCCAGCGCAGCCCTCCGTCACTCTCGTACTGCTCGAGTCTCGGGGCCTGGGATGCGTCGAGCGGGACGTTCAGCACGATCACCCGCCCGTCGGGGAGCACGCCCAGCAGCGCGCCCGGTCCCGGTCCGCTGTCGTGCCGGGCTCCGGTCGGGACTCCGGCGTGCTCGTACCAGGCGAGGCGGTACTCGCCGAAAAAGTCGAGGAAGGACACGACCCCGAGGAAACCCGACCCGAGCCCCTGGACGCCCGCGCTCCACAGGCCTCGCTCCCCCGGCACGTCGTTGACCTGGATGGCTCCGCCCGCCGGATCGACGACGTAAAGTCGAGCGTCTCCGGGCGGGTCCTTGCCCTCGGTTCCGTGGGTCTGCACCGAGAACGCCAGATTCCCAAGCGAGTCACTTGTTCCAGCCTGGCATCGGAGGATGAACTTG
>RPRB01000499.1 GCA_003818285.1 Myxococcaceae bacterium | reverse complement strand
GATCCGCAACGGGTTACTGAGCCGCGACCGTCAGGGAGCGGTCAGTCGGCGAATTCTGCAATTGGCTCGGTTAACACCCCCGCGCAATCGACCGGGGCCAGGCAGGACGCTGCAAAACGCGGGCGCTCGTCAACCGCCGGTCACTGGACGGGTGGAGCGCCCGCGCTATGAAGCCGGCCGCCAAGTCCGAGGAAGGCCACCAGTCCCTCATCGATGGCGGCCATCTCTTCCCGAGCAAGCTCGCCGAATACGCGCCGGACCCGCCGCTTGTCGATCGATCGCAGATGGTCGATCAGCGCGAAGGACTTCCTGGCGAGGCCGCTCCGACCGGGCGCCAGGGGCGGATAAAGGAGTCCCTCGCCCGGAGTCCCGGTTAGCGGCACCACGCACACGAGCGGAAAGCGCTGATCGCCGATGACCTCCGGATCGCTCACCACGATGCAGGGCCTTACACCATGCTGCTCGTGACCGAATGTGGGGTCGAGCTCCACGACGATAACTGCGCCGCGGCCGAGCTTCACTCGCGCCCCTCCACCCAACCCTCGCCGGAGACCCAGCGAACCGGCGTGCCGGCCTTGCTGTCGACGAGCGCCTCGGTATCTTCCTCGGGCAGGCCGCGCGTCCATTCCTCGAGTCCCTGCTCGGCGAGATCAGCGCTTTCAGGGTGAGGGTTCTGCAACGATCGACGAAGCTCTGCACGACGGCGACGATCGAGTTCGTGGCGAACGGCCTCCGCGACGAACTTGCTGCGGTTCTTCTCTCGCCGGTCGATGTCTCTGAGGAGGTCGTTGGGCAGGGTGACCGTCACACGTTCGACGCTGGCCATTTCATACTCCAGGTATGATCATACCTCCGGCCATGCTTCGCCGCAACCTTGAGCGGAAACCCCGGCCCCGGATCCGGTCTTGGATGAAGGTCCGCCGCGGACGGGGCCGCGCCGCCGCCTTCGATTGCCGTGCCGCCGTTCACGGACATGGCACGAAAGAAGGATCAGGAGTACTTCTGCAACGGACTGGCGGAGGCGCTGACCAACGCCCTCACTCGCCTCCGGGGGCTGTGCGTCATAGCCGCACCTCGGCGTCGGGTTCAAGGGAAAGGCTGCCGAGAGCTGGAGAGACGGTCGGGTGAACGTTATGTAGGCCAGTTGGCCCATTTCATGCTGCACAATGGCTCTCGAGAGATCGATGCGGCACTCGAATGGCTCGCGAGGAGCATGGACGCCCGCGACGGCATGGTCCCCTTCATCGGTGTCGATACAGCCCTCGACGGCCTGCGTTCAGATCCCAGGTTCGGCGCAATGCTGAAACGCCTCGGACTCCCTGCTTGAGTGGATTGCACCGAACCACTTGCCCTCTGGCTTCGTCTATTGGGGAAAGGAGCACCATGTTCTCCAATCTGCGCACCGACCTGCAATTCGCCCTTCCCTCGATGAGTAAGTCTCCGGTGTTCACCTCGGTGGTCATTCTGTCGTTCGCTCTCTGCATCGGCGCCAACACCGCCATCTTCACGCTGGTGG
>RPRB01000498.1 GCA_003818285.1 Myxococcaceae bacterium | reverse complement strand
GGCGATCGGGCCGGGATGTTCACACCCGTGCTGCCGCTGCGTCTCCATCGACGGGACGACCGGCGAGGTGTTCCTCGACCAGGTGGGAGGCGATGCAGCCCACCCTCGACGACCCGGCGCCCATCGAGGTGCCGCGGGCACGGCGATGCAGCCGAGGCGGCCATCGCGACGATGGCCAGGCCCGGCGAGGGGGCGAGGATGGCGCCGAACTCATCACCTGGACTCCTTCGAATCGGAGGCGCCCCTCTACACGGAAGCTCGACTCTGGAGCGCTCGCTTCGCCGGCGCAACCTCGTCCGGGCGCGACGAGCGCGACCGCGGAACGGGTGGACAGGTGCAATCGCGTCACCAGCTTCTCGGCTCCTCGGGTCCAAGGAGATCCTCATGACTTCCCCTCAGAACGATGCGTCGGCCGGCTCGTCCCAGCTCGGACGGTCAGCCGCGGAGCTCGGCGACAAGGTCCAGGAGACCGCCGGTCGGGTGGCCGAAAGCCAGCTGTCGAAACAGAAGGAGACCGCCTCCGGGACGCTGGAGCAGGTCGCGGAGGCCCTCCGCATGACCGGCGACCAACTGCGAGCCTCCCGACACGAGCAAGTCGCCCGCTATGCACAGCAGGCCTCCGACCAGGTCAGGCGCCTCTCGGAGTCCATCCGGGATGCGCAGCCCCGGGACGTCCTCCGGCGAGTGGAGGATGTGGCCCGTCGCGAGCCGGCACTGTTCCTGGGCGGCGCTTTCCTGCTGGGGCTCATCGGAGCACGATTCCTCAAGAGCTCGGAACGCTCACCTGACACCGGGCGGGGAACGCCGCGCTTTCCGCCGCTCGACCGGGCCGAGGGCGTCCAGCCGTACAGTGCCAGCAGGGTGGGGGCGGGCTTGAGCGGCGGCGTGGTCGAGGACGAGGAGCTCGGCATCCGCTCCGACGAGTCGAACATCGGGGCCAGGGAGCACTGAGCCATGCTCGACCAGAGCCCCGGCGATGTCCGGCCGGCAGAGGAAAGGTCCATCGGAGACCTGTTCGGTGACCTTGCCCGCGAGCTCGGTACGCTCGTTCGCCAGGAGATCCAGCTTGCAAAGGTGGAGATGTCGGAGAAGGCATCCCAGGCCGCACGGGAAGCCGCCAAGATCGCTGCCGGTGGCACGCTGGCGCACGCCGGCCTGCTCGCGGTGATCGCGGCGGTCATCCTCGCGCTCGGTACGGTCATCCCGCTCTGGGTCTCGGCCCTGGTGGTGGGCCTGGTGGTGCTGGCCATCGGTGGCGGGTTGGCGAAGAGCCGGCTGGAGGCGCTCAAGCGAATCGACCCGGCGCCCCGACAGACCATGGAGACCCTCAAGGAGGATGCACGATGGGCAAGAGAACGGGCCCAGTGAAGGACACGGGGACGTCGAGCGGTCGGTCGCGCCGGAGCCGGGGCACAACCACGGCGAGTGACACGCCGGCCGACTCCGAGGAGAGTCTCGCCCCCGGTACGGGCGGCGATTCCACGGAGGCGAGAGGCGCGGACGCGCCGGCGGAGATCCGCG
>RPRB01000497.1 GCA_003818285.1 Myxococcaceae bacterium | reverse complement strand
CTCGGCGCCTGCCTGCCGGAGATTGCTCACCGCGCCCTGGCGGCAGAGCCCTCCATCGGCGTCTTTCTCCCCTGCAACGTGGACGTCTACGAGGGCGACGACGGTGCCACCTACGTGGAGACCGTTCGCCCCGAGGTGCTCTTCCGGCACGCCCAGAGTCCGGCGGTGGCCCCGCTGGGCGAGGAAGTGAATCGAAAGCTGCTGGCGGTGCTCGCGGCGTTGTGAGTGAGCCCGACGGGGACCGACATGGAGAGCGGGAGCGAGATCGTCGTTCATCTGGTGGGAGGTCGCCGGGTGGAGGCCGAGCTCGGCCGCCACCGCGTGGTCACCGATCAGCCCCGAGGGAATGGCGGGGAGGACACCGCGCCGTCGCCGTTCCAGCTCTTCCTCGCCTCGCTGGGGACGTGTGCCGGAGTCTTCGTCCAGGGCTTCTGCGCGAAGCGGGGGATTCCGTACGAGGCGATCCGGCTGATCGAGCGCCCGATGTTCGCCCCCGATGGTTACCTGCAAGCCGTCGAATTCGAGGTGCAGGTCCCGCCGGGCTTCCCACCGAACTACAAGGAAGCGCTCCTCCGAGTCATCGACCAATGCTCGGTCAAGCGCGCCATCCAATCCGCCCCGGAATTCCGGGCAAGGGTTTCCGAGGGCCCATTCTGGCCCCCGGTTGAGCCTCACGAAGACAGGGCGCGGTGAAGGGCTCGATGGAGCGCTTCGCTTGGGCCAAGAAGGAGGACGCGCATGGCTCACACACTCGCAGTCGTCGTCACAGTTGCTTCGACCCTTCTCGGGTCTGCTGTTCTTGGGCAAGGAGGGGCGAGAGGAGGCGGTGGTGGATGGGGGACCGGAGGGCCGTATCAGCGCCTCTATGACCCGACGACGGTCCAAACCGTGAAGGGGGAGATCGAGAAGGTCGAGCGCATCACCCCGATGCACGGGATGTCGGCTGGGGTTCACCTCATCCTGAAAACGGAAAAGGAGTCGATCTCCGTTCATCTCGGGCCTGAATGGTTCATCTCCAACCAGGAGGCGAACCTGGAGCCGAAGGAGAGGATCGAGGTGAAGGGATCCCGCGTCACCATCAACGGCAGGCCGGCTCTCGTCGCAGCGCAGGTGGTGAAGGGCGACCAGGTTCTGAAGCTCAGGGACGATGACGGCGTCCCGATGTGGTGCGGGTGGCACCGGCGACAATGAACGTGCGCGCCTGATCGGCCTATGACTTCCGGCGGTCGCAGGCTTGGAAGCCGCCAGCGTGGAGATCGAGCAGATCGCCGACGACGACCTCCGCACCCATGTCACGCAACGCCGCGCGCGGTCGTCCTCGTTCCGCACCATCGCACGTACCGCATTCCGCTGCTTCAACAGCAGTTCGGTCACCGTGCGCCCGACCGCGCCGACGCGCCCCGCCGCGCCGGTCACCAGAATGGAATCTGTCATGTGTGGCTCCCCGTGCGCTCTGACCTGATGCAGAGGAGGGCGCGACGCGGACGGCTACGATCACGTCCTCAGTCGGTCATTGCGGCAGATCTTTTCCGGACTGCTCT
>RPRB01000496.1 GCA_003818285.1 Myxococcaceae bacterium | reverse complement strand
CGCCCGGCTCAGCTCCGCGTCCACGTCGCGCAGCCCCGCCTCGCCGGTGAGCGCGCGCAGCAGATCCAGCGAGAGGACGTTGGTCGTCCCCTCCCAGATGGGGAGCACCTGCGCATCCCGCAGCAGGACCGGGAGCCCGGTGTCCTCCACGTATCCCGCGCCACCGAACGCCTCGAGCACCTCGCTGGCGTGCGCCACCGCCTGCTTCCCGGTGAGGAGCTTCGCGACGGGCTGGAGCGTGCGAACGAGCCGCCGCTCCCAGTCGGTGGCCTGCTGGGCCTCGACCTTGCCGAGCAGCTCGAGCAGCCGGAAGGTGAGGAGGAAGGCCGCCTGGTACTCCGCCTCGAGCTCGGCCAGCGTCTGCACGTGGAGCGCCTTGTCCGTCAGCCGCGCCCCGAAGGCCGAGCGCCGCCCCGCGTAGTCCCGCGCCAGCGCGACGCCTCGCCGCATCGAGCACACGGCGCACAGCGCGTTCCACGTCCGGGTGATCTGCAGCATCGGCGCGATGGCCCGGACCCCGTCGGACAGGCCGGTGACCGGGATGGCGACGGCACCGTCCAGCTCCACCTCGGCGGTGGGCAGCATGCGCGTCCCGAGCTTGTCCTTGAGTCGCAGCACCTTCACCCCGTTGGGCGTCCCGTCCTCCCCGCGGAGCTCGAGGTAGAAGAGCGCCAGCCCCTTCCCGCCGGCCGGGTTACCCTCCGGACGTGCCAGGGTGAGCGTCATCTCGCTGGTCGTGGCAGAGGTGAACCACTTGCTGCCGTGGAGCCGCCAGCGGTCGCCGTCGCGGACCGCCCGGGTCAGGCTCTGTCCGACATCCGAGCCGCCCGTCCGCTCCGTCATCCACTGGCCGCTGGTCCATGAGCGGGCTGGGTCCCGGCTGGTGAGGCGCGGCACCGCACGCTCGATGAGCGCCGCGTTGCCGTGAGCGAGCAGAGTGGTCGCCGCTCCGTCGGTCATCGCCAGCGGGCAGGTGTAGACGGAGCTCGACGGCCCGAAGAGGTGGACCAGGGCCCCCTGATGGATCCGGGAGAACGCGCCGTGTGCCCGCTCGTGGGGAATGGCCACCAGTCCCCACTCCGCCGCCACCCGGGCGAAGGCGCGCCAGGCCTCCGGCACCCGGATCTCGTCGATGCGCCGGCCCCACGGATCGTAAGGGACCAGCTGCGGCTCATCGCCGCGCCCGCGTGTCGACAGCTCCAGCAGCGTGGTCGCGGCGAGCTCCCCCATCTCGCGGAGCTCGGGCTCGATCGCCCGCCGGACGGGCGCCGGCAAGGTGCGCTCGAGCCAGCTCCGGAGAAGGAGATCGCCGTCGTACTGGTTTCCGAGGCGTGGCGGGTCCTGGAAGAAGTCCATCACCTCCAGGAGCTTACTAGGACTGCGGCCGCCCTGACCGCTGTGCCGCGGCCGCCGCCCTGGCCTCGACGGCTGCTGGCCTGAAGCTCTTCGACCCAGATCTCGGCGGCGGCCGCCCTGACCGCTGTGCCGCGGCCGCCCTGCCCTCGACGGCTGCTGGCCTGAAGCTCTTCGACCCAGATCTCG
>RPRB01000495.1 GCA_003818285.1 Myxococcaceae bacterium | reverse complement strand
GATCAGTATCGCCTCCAGTCCCTCGCGCAGCATGATCACGAAGGACTGGACGAACAGGTTGGTCCTCGAGAGCCCCGCACCCAGCGCGGCGGCCGCGCGGTCCAAGCCGGTGGCGAGCCGCTCGCGCGCGGCGTCGAGGTCGGGGCCCGCGCCGGCGCCCGCGGCGGCGCGAAGGGCCGCGAAGTCGGTCTCCAGCTCGGCCGCGAGGGCCGCGTCGCGCCCGCGCAGCTCGCGCTCGACCTGCTCGAAGGTCATGTAGGCGTCGAGCGCGCGGGTGGATGCGCCCGGGTGGCCGGTCCGCGCGAGGGCGTAGACGGTGTCCACCTGCGCGCGCACGATCCCGAGGACCTCACCGGCGGGCGAGCTGGCGCTCTGAGAGGACCGGATCGCGGCCAGGCGCGCGAGCCCGCAGCGGGAGCCATCGCGCGGCGCGGCCAGCGAGTCGAGCAGCTCGGCGTCGGACATCTTGCCGGTGCGGGCGAAGTCCCGGAGGCCCTCCGGCGCCTCGCCGGACGCCGGCGGCAGACGCAGGGTGCTGGCATAGAGGGCGACCGCCCAGCGCTCCCGAGCCGGGAGCCGGTCCTCGAACGCCGGCATCGCGGTGCCGACGACGCCGATGTTGATGCGCCGATAGTAGTCCAGCGGCGACTGGTCGCTCAGCGCGCCCCAGTCGGCCAGGTTTGCCGGTGCCGGATCCAGCCCGGCGGCGAGCGGACCGTCGCCGCGCCCGCGGTCCCCGTGGCAGCCGGCGCAGCTCGCCCGGTACACCTCGGCGCCGAGCGCGAGGTCGGGCGGCCGGCTGGGCAGCTCGTCCAAGGACACGCCGAAGCGGTCGGCGAGTGCGCGGTTGAAGGAGCGCACCCTGGCATCGAGGCTGTCGGGCGCGCCCAGTCCTCTTACCAGCGCCAGGAGCGAGTCCACGGTAGCGACAGGGTTGAGCTCGGCACTGGCGGACAGCGCCGCGGCGGAGCGACGGGACTCCTCGAGGAAGAGGCGGGCCTCCTCGACCTCGGCCGCGGCCACGATGCGACCCTCGGCCACTCCGATGCGGTACTCCTGGGAGGCGAGAGTGGCGGTGGCGGCGACCCGGCGGACGATGGCGGCCGAATCTTGGGCAGGGGTGGGAGAGACGGAAGGGAGCGCCGAGAGCAGGATCGGCAGTGCCACGCCGATGAGAGTCATTTTCATCCGGTTTAGAAGAGGCTGGCCTAAACTAGAGTCCGCCGGTCGGAATTGAAAGAGCCCACGTGAACGAGGCCACTTACACCTACGCGGCCCTGGGATTCCTGGCGGTCTGCCTGGCCGTCTGGATCTGGGTCGAGCGCGATCGCGTCAGGCGCGGGGAGCGGCTGATCGCCGCGACTCGCCGGATGGCGGCGGGCGACATGGAGGCCCGGGCCGGCGTCCGGGGCCACGACCCGCTGGGCGTATTGGCCGACGCCATCGCCCAGATGGCCTCGCGACTCAAGACCCTGGAGGCGACCCTCCAGGAGCGCCAGCACTGGTTCGGCCTGCTTCTGGAGCACGCCTCCGATCTCATCTTCACGCTCGACGCCGAGTGGCGG
>RPRB01000494.1 GCA_003818285.1 Myxococcaceae bacterium | reverse complement strand
CTGCATGGGCTCGAGCCAGAGCGCTGGTCGGGCGATGGTGGGCGCCTTCGCGCCCCCCGGGCGGCTGGCCGAGTTCTACTCGCTGTGGAACACCGCGGTGTGGTTCTCCGCCATCCTGGGTCCGGTGACCTACGGTCTGGTCACCTGGGTCACCGACGGCAACCATCGGCTGGCCATCCTGGTCACCGGGCTGTACTTCGTGGCCGGGCTCCTGGTGCTCCGGAGGGTGGACGTGGCACGCGGCCGGGCGGCGCGTGAGGGGGACGCCGCTCCCGGGGTCGGGGCCACTGCGCTCGTGGGCGCGCCGGAGGGGCTTGGCTGAAGCGGTGCGAAGCGCCTGGTCCTGGCCGTTTGCGTGAGCGGCAGCGGTCGGGCCCGGGGTCGGCTATTCTTGTCCCGTGATGTGCATGCGCGAGCGCCGTCGATTTAGCCGCCCCCTGCCCCGTCCCGGGCGCAGGGCGGACCGTCGCGCGCTCAGCGCGTAGCGTCGCTCACGCTCCTCGAAACGCTCGGGCCGCCGGCAGGGGAAAAGCCTCCCGGAACCGTCCCCTTGCGCGCCGGCTCGGCCGGCGCCCCGACCCGAGCCTCGAAGGAGCATCCGCCGTGAAGATCATCGACCCCGAAGCGCTCGAGCGCGCGCTCGCGCTCCGCGACCTCACCGACCCCGCGCAGGGACCGCACGCCATCCAGAAGGTCCTGGACGCTGCCGTCCTCGCGCTCTCGCGATCGTGGGGTTGCACGACCCGGATCGTACGCCTGCACCCCGTGGTCACGCTCGCCGACAACTACGACGCGCTCCACTATGCAGCGGATGGCGCGGCGCGCGACGCCCGGTACACCCGCTACGTCTCGCCGACCCAGGTGCTTCGCACGCAGACCTCGGCGCTGATCCCGCCGACCCTCCGTGTGCTCGCCGTCGCGCCGCCGTCCGAGGTGCTCGTCGTCGCGCCGGGTCTCGTCTGGCGGCGTGACGTCATCGACCGCCTGCACGTCGGCGAGCCGCACCAGGTGGACCTCTGGCGGATCCGCACCCGCGGCCCGGTGCTCGGCATTTCCGATCTCGCGGTGATGATCGCCTCCGTCGCGGAGGCAGTCGTGCCGGGGCTCGCCGTGCGGGCGACGCCCGCGGAACACCCCTACACGCTCGAGGGTCGGCAGATCGACGCGAGCGCCGCCGGGCAGTGGGTGGAGATCGGCGAGTGTGGGCTCGCGCTGCCTGCCCTGCTGGCCGAGGCCGGTCTCCCCGAGGGCTCGAGCGGGCTCGCCATGGGGCTCGGGCTGGACCGGCTGGTCATGATCCGGAAGGGTCTCGACGACATCCGGCTGCTCCGGGCCACCGACCCGCGCATCAGCGCGCAGATGCTCGACCTCGCGCCGTGGCGGCCAGTCTCCAATCGCCCGCCCGTCCGCCGCGACCTCTCCATCGCCGTACCCGTGGAGACGGTCGCCGAGGAGCTGGGTGACCGCGTCCGGGAGGCCCTCGGAGCAAGAGCGGGTGACGTGGAGGCGGTGGAGGTGCTCTCCGAGACCCACGGGGAAGCGCTGCCCGCGGTGGCGCGAGAGCGGCTCGGGATGCTCGACG
>RPRB01000493.1 GCA_003818285.1 Myxococcaceae bacterium | reverse complement strand
CCGCCACCGGGGTCTTGAGCAGCGCGGCCTCGTACGGTCCGCGCTTCTCCGAGCCGTCACGGGGTCCGGCGTTCCAGGTGCTGGGGACGATGCACTGGTAGTTCTGGATGGCGCCGTCCTTGATGTGCACCCAGTGGCCCAGCGCGCCGCGGGGCGCCTCGTGGAACCCGGCGCCGAAGGCCTCCTTCGGCCACGAGGAGGGATCCCACTTCCCGGTGTCGTGGATGCGCAGGTCGCCCTTGTCCATGTTCGCCGCCAGGGCGTCGACCCAGCTGTCGATCTTCTCGGTCAGGAGCACCGTCTCCACGCATCGCGCGGCGATGCGTCCCAGCGTCGAGAAGAGCGCCTCCGGGCCGACGCCCAGCGACTTCAGGGCCGTGCCCACGAGCTCCTGGACTCGCTTGTGGCCCGAGCCGTAGGCGACGAGCATCCGGGACAGCGGGCCGACCTCCATCGGCTCGCCGTCGTAGCGGGGCGACTTCAGCCAGCTGTACTTGGCCGCGAGCTCCAGGCGCTCGTACGGCGGCTTGGGCCCGGTGTACTTCGGGCGGGTCTCGCCGTCGCGAGGATGGAGCGGCTTGCCACCGCCATCCTCGTACCAGCTGTGCTTCACCGATTCGGTGATCTTGCTGGGATCGAGGGGCTCGACCTTGCCCAGGTTGCGGTTGCGGATGATGCCCGAGGGGAGGAAGAGCGTCGGCTTGTCGTCGTCGGTCTCCGGGTACTCGCCGTAGACCATGTAGTTGCCAACGCCGCCGCCCACTCCGGCCCAGTCCTTGTAGAAGCTGGCCACCGCGAGCACGTCGGGAAGATAGACCTTGGAGACGAACTCCTTGGCCTTCGCGGTCAGCACCTTCATCTGCGCGACGGACCCCATGTTGATCGAGGCCTGCTTGTCGGGATCCACCGGGGTGGCCATGCCGCCCACCAGGAACGACTGGAGGTGAGGGTTCTTGCCGCCGAGGATGGCGTGGATCTTGATGAACTCCCTCTGCCAGTCGAGCGCCTCGAGGTAGTGCGCCACGGCCATGAGGTTGGCCTCTGGCGGGAGCTTGTAGGCCGGGTGGCCCCAGTAGGCGTTGGCGAAGGGCCCGAGCTGCCCGCGGTCCACGAAGTCCTTCAGGCGGTTCTTGACGCCGGCGAAGTACTTCGTGCTCGACAGCGGCCAGTCGGAGATCGACTGAGCGAGGGCGGAGGTCTTCTCCGGATCGGCCTTCAGGGCGGAGACCACGTCCACCCAGTCCAGCGCATGCAGGTGGTAGAAGTGGATGACGTGGTCCTGGATGCACTGCGACGCCATGATCAGGTTTCGCAGCACGCGCGCATTGGGCGGAGGCTTGGCCCCGATCGCGTTCTCCACGCTGCGAATCGATGCGATCGCGTGCACCGTGGTGCACACGCCGCAGATCCGCTGGGTGAAGGCCCACGCGTCGCGTGGGTCACGACCTTTGAGGATCAGCTCGATGCCTCGGAACATCGTGCTCGACGACCAGGCGTCCTGAACCTGGCCGCGATCGACCTCTGCCTCGATCCTGAGATGTCCCTCGATCCGGGTGACCGGATCCACCACCACGTGACTCAT
>RPRB01000492.1 GCA_003818285.1 Myxococcaceae bacterium | reverse complement strand
GGGGGATGGAGGTCTGGTCGAGCGTCTTTGCGCTCCGTGGCATCGAACGGCGTAACAGCTCCGGAAGCGCGAACGGCTGCCGCGCCGGTCGGAGATACAGCAGGACGCCCCCGCCCATGGCAAGCGCGAAGCTCGGCATTCCATGGATGAGCGCGATGCCCGCGTGGAAGAGAAGGGCGAGCGGCAGGAGACGCGCACGGAATCTGCTGGGAGCGACGAGAGCGGCGGCGAGTGCCAGCTCGAGCAGCAGAACGCTCCAGGTGAGCGGGACCACCAGTACGCTCCGGCCGACCCACTCGGTCACCGGCTGGAGCAATCCCGCGGGGCCGAAGGTCGTGTGCCGCCAGAAGTAGAAGAGCGCGGTCCCGTTGGCCCACTCCTCGCTCGAGAACTTCAGCACTGCGGCGAAGAGGTAGATGACCGCCATCTGCACGCGGACCAGCATCCATCCGGTCTGCGCGACGATCGAGGCGACCGCTCCTCCGGTGCCGATCCCGCTCCAGTGCCAGCGTCGGGAATCGGTCAGGGCGACTGGCACGAGGAGCAGCGTGAGTGTCGCTGCAATCTGATCCCCGCCATCGATCATCGAGGCCGACGCCGCGAAGCTGTAGGAGATCCACCAGTGGGGGAGCGCGGTCAACCGAGGACGCCAGCCCGAGATGACCAGCAGGAGCACGACCACGGCCAGCAGCTTCGCCATCCCGAGATGGTTGCGAGCGAGGAAGAAGAGGCTGGCTCCGGCGATCGCGCTCCGGTCGAAGATCCCCGGATCATCGACGAGCAGCGGGTGAAAGAGCCGCTCGCTGGAGTCCGACACGAGGGTGAGCAGCGTCCCCACGGCGAGCAAGGTTCGCGCAAGGCCGTAGACGTTCGTCCACGGCCTGTCGGCTTTCGTCAGCACCGGACGCTCAGCCGTGCGTACCGCGTCGGGAGCGCGGCCCTCGCCCCCGCGCGCGCCCAGGCCCAGGGAAGTTGAGGCCGGGCGACCAACAGCACCTCGCCGCAGAGTCGCGGTTGGCGGGCCAGGCTTCTGACCGCCACCGCCTCGATGGCGCCGTCCGGGAGCTCGGCCTCCGTGAGTTCCGCGGTGCTCCACTGCTCTTTGACCTGCAACTCGAGAGTCCGGAATTCGGCGCCGTTGCTCACGATGGTCTTTCGCAAGCCGAACAGGTTCGCCGCCGATCCGAGCGGCGAATCAGCACGCTCCCAGGCGCCGCTCCTGAGACGGTAGACCTCCACGCGCTCCTCACGAGTTGAGGCGAAGAAACCCCAGGCCTGCGGTGCAAAGGCCAGCATCTGCAGCCGCCGGGTGGCGCTGGGTCGAAGGGGTGAGTCCAGCCACGTGATGCAGGTCAGGAGGACGACGACTCCAGCCAGGAGTGTCGCCACCTGCCGCGGGCGCATCTCAGCGCTCGGTCGTCCGAGGACCGAAGGTCATCGCCACGGAGTTGGACAGCTGCTCGGAGAACAGCCTGCTCGTCAGGAGATCCCACGCCGGGTGCAGTGAGACGCTCTGGGCCGGGATGTTCAGCCCTTCGCGCGTGACGGGGATGTTCAGGCCCTTCGCCGAGGCGCCGGGGATG
>RPRB01000491.1 GCA_003818285.1 Myxococcaceae bacterium | reverse complement strand
TGAGCTTGATCCGATCTCGTGGACAGTCTGACTACGCGATGGCCCGTACCTCCACTGCCCTTTCGAACTCGGCCGGCGAAGCGTATCCGATGGCCGAGTGCATCCGCTGCTGGTTGTAGAAGACCTCGATGTACTCGAAGAGCTGCTCCTTGGCGTGCGCGGCCGATTCGAAGCGCTCGCCCAGCTCGGACTTCAGCGTGCTGAACCAGCTCTCCATCGCGGCGTTGTCGTAGCAGTTGCCCCGGCGACTCATGCTGCACTGGATACCGTGACCGTCGAGCAAGGCCTGGTAGTCCTCGCTGGCGTAGGTGCTGCCCTGGTCCGAGTGATGGAGAAGGCCGACCGGAGGCCCTCGCCGCCGAAGCGCCATCTCGAGCGCCCGGATGGTGAGATGCCGGTCGTTGATGGCGCTGAGCGCCCAGCCGACGACGAAGCGCGAATACAGGTCGACGATGACCGCCAGGAACAGGCGGCCACCGGGGATGAGGAGCTCCGTCGTGTCCCCGATCCAGCGCTCGTTGGGTGCCGCGGCGTTGAACTCGCGACCGAGCAAGTTGGCTGCGACCGGTTGCTGGTGGTCGCTCATCGTCGTGCACCGGTAGCGGCGGCGTGCTCGGGCCTCGAGCCCCTCTGACTGCATGAGCCGAATGATTCTCTTCCTGCTCACCCGCACCTCTTGGCGCTGGAGCGCCCTGTGGATCCGGGGACTGCCATAGGTCCGGCGAGCGCGGAGGTGAGCCTCGCGGACCAGCACTCGGAGCTTCTCGTCCTCGATCTGCCGAGCGGACGGGGATCGGGAGCGCCAGGCGTAGAAGCCGGCCCGGGACACCCGGAGCACTGCGCAGAGGCGCGACACCGGGAAGAAGGCCTTCTCCTCGTCGATGAAGCCGAACCTCAGGGCTTCTCTTTCGCGAAGAAGGCCGCGGCTTTTTTTAGGATCTCCCGGTCCATCCGCAGCTCGCGGACTTCCTTGCGGAGCCGGGTGAGCTCCTCCCGCTCGGAGTTGGTCAGCGCCCCTGGCTTCCCCTTGCCGGCGTCAGCTCGGGCCTGGTCCACCCAGCCCCGAAGCGCCGACTCGGTCAGGTCCAGATCTCGAGCGACCTGGGGAATGGTCTTCCCGCCCTCCAGGACGCGCTGGACTGCGCTCGCCTTGAACTCGTCGGTGAAGCTCCGCCGAGGCCTACGTGGCTTCCTCTCCACGCCCATGCTGGACACCGTACCCACCTCTCCGAAAGTGTCCACCGGAGCGGATCAAGCCCACAGAGGAGAAGGAGCGGGAGTGCTGGTTTCGCGGCGTGAAGAACGTCTCGGAGCTGCTCCAGACCCGCAGCAGCCCGATTCACGTGATGGACCGGGGCGCAGACGGGTACATGCTGTGGTCGCGTCTTGTTGCTGGAGGCCATCGCTTCGTCATTCGTGCGGTCGCCTACGCGGGGCGAGCCGAGCGCATCCAGAAGGCGTTGAAGGGAGCGGAGACTCGCGTGCTGAGGGAAGTTGCCCTCTCGCGACGTGGGCTGAAGCCGATGCGGGGCACCGCGAAGGAGCATCCTGCTCGCAAAGCGCGAATGGCCGAACTCTGTGCCCGAGCCTGTCGAATCACGCTGAGCCGGCCCTCGGCCGGTGCTCCGGGGGCCGAGGA
>RPRB01000490.1 GCA_003818285.1 Myxococcaceae bacterium | reverse complement strand
GGAATCGCCTCGTCGAGCAGCCGGGCGAACTCGCTTCGCCGACCGCGTTCGCGCAGGCTGACCAGCGTCTCACGCAGTGGGTACCCCGGGAATGGAGCGGCCGAGTAGAACTCGCGCACAACCTCCGTCCGCGGGTCCGAGGGGATCCGGAGGTCAGGGATGCCGCCCGGACTCCGGTAGCGCGCCCCGCAGCTTCTGCAGACCAGCTGCTCCAGCGGGCCCGAGCAGGCAGGGCAGGCCAGCAGCGCCAGCAGGCTCCGGCTTCGGATTGGAGTACGCCGAGACCTACCCCGCACTGATCGCCGCACGCCGGGGGGTACAATGCGTGAACCTCGCCGCCAAGGCCTACGGGAGCGACCAGGCCTATCTGCGCCTCATCGACGCCATGCCCCGCTTCGAGCGCCTGGTGGCAACCGTGACGGTATTCATCCCGTTGCAGCTCGGCCGGAATCTGTACGACGACAGGCCCCGACTGGTTCTGGGGCCGACCGGCGAGCTCGAGTTCGTGGCGGCGGCAACAAACTTCTTGTCACAGCTACGAATTCGGAAGCTGCTCTGGAACGGGCTGCCCTATCTGGGGGATCGGGCGATCGACCGGACACTGACCCTGACCTCGGCGATCCTCCGCGAGACGAGCCTCCGGACCCGGGCTCGCGGAGCGACACCGCTCTTTGTGATCCCCAGCCATGGTCCGAACCGGCCGCTCAGTGAACACCCTGAGGCCTGGATCCTCCGTGCGCTGTTCGTGCAGCAAGAAATCCCCTTCATCCTGGTGGATATTCCGCCGGACCAGCTCCTGAACGGGGACTATCATCCCGGACCGCGCGGCGACGAGACGATCGCCGAGGCAATCCTGGTGGCGCTTCCGCCCGGGCTCTAGAGAGCCTGCTGGCAAGCCCTCCCTCCGGCATCTGCTTCCCCGTCCGGGGATGATCAGCGTGCAGCCATGCGCTCTTCGCTCCTCGCCGTGCTCCTGATTCTCGGGGCCGGGTCAGCCTCGGCGGACGAGCAGCAACCGATCAAACCGCGCCACGTCCTCGGCACGCTTCACGGGTTCCCCTCGATGAGCGACACGACCGGTCGGGTGATCGCCGACGGAGAGCTCACCCAGGAACGGGCTGGCGATCGGCTGCGCGTCAGGATCCGGTGGGTATTCGCCGACGGACGGGAAGTCGAGGAGCGCGACGAGTTCCAGATCGACAAAATTCTGGCCCAGCGCCGTTTCTCCTGGGTGGAGAGCCGCAAGGAGACCGAGCTCCGGCGTTTCGAGGTCGACTTCCTTACGGGCAAGGCCCGGGCCGTGACCCGGAACGAGAAGGGCGAACTGGAACGCGAGGAATCCGAGATGGAGCTCCCCGCGGGGCGCTCCTTCGCCGGGTATGGCACTGCGCTCGCAATCAGTGAGCTTTCCCTGAGTCCGGGTGGGGAGGGCCGCATTACCTTCGTCGCCTTCACCCCGAAACCACGCGACGTCACGGTGAAGGTCACCCGAGACCGGACGGAGCGGCTCTCCGTGGCCGGCCGCGCGATCCCCACCGACCGCTACACGGTCCACGCCGAGATTCCGTTCCCGGCCAACCTCTTCGCCGGCGCCAAGGACGCCCACCTCTGGTTCACCCACACCCCCCCGCCGGCGCTGGTCCGG
>RPRB01000489.1 GCA_003818285.1 Myxococcaceae bacterium | reverse complement strand
CTATCCGACCATAACCACCCCACCGATTTCACGCCTCAGACGCAGGCACTGGGGCGCGAAGCCGCCAACCAGACGCATGCCGCCCAGCTCAACCGCAACCTGCTCAAGGACCTCGTGCCTGCACCGGGCCTCGACCCGTTCCACATCTCGCCGGAAGAGATGGCGCAGAAGCTGCGCCCGCTGCGCGCGGTCAACAGCCTCGGCGGCCCGAAGGTCGCGCTCAAGGAGGGCATGATCACTGCAGCCCGCGTCAGCGACGGCCTCAACAAACTGATCACGCGCCTCAACGAAGTGCGCGGCATGTCTGATGTAGTACGCGAGAGCCTGACGCGCGAGGTGCCGAAAGACCCGGTCGAAGACGCAAGCTCACCACAGGCACTTGAAGGCCCGATTTTCGAACAGCTTGCGCGTCTGACGCTCGTCTTGTCTGCTGAGATCGAGCGCGTCGAGAAGAACATGGCGCTCTCGTTGGCGGTGCTCAAATGATCGTAACCGACGAACAGGTCGAGGCGGCAGTGCGGACATGGCTCGTCTCCCGGGACCTCAACACCAATGTCGCGCGTTTCGACCGCATCAAGGACGACATGCGCCGGGTGCTTGAGCAGTTCGCCGCCTCCGCACCGGCACAAGGCGATTGGGTGATGATTCCCGCAACGATTGACGAAGATGCACTCAAGCATCTGCGTACCCTTTCCGGGCACACGTCATCGCATCTTTTGGCGCTGTACCGCCATATGCTCAAGCATCTTGCAACCGCCGCTCCTTCCGCACCTGTCAGCGATGACGGAGTGGGAGCGCGGCAGGACGTTAGGTGGCTGGCGAACTACAAGGCGCGACTAATCGTGGAAACGCTCTACGACGAGCCGCCACAGAGGTGGACAGCCGACATGAAGGAACTCGCCACCGCTATCGAGAAGGCCATCTTTGAGGTTGCCGCCGCACCCGCACCCGCCAGCGATGACGTGAAAGCCGAGAACGAGGCTTGCGCGAAGCTGGTCGAGGAGATCGGCATGGAGTGGCAGGGTCTCCGCGAAGGGGTTCTGTTTGCCCGTGCCGCCGCCGCCATCCGCGCGAGGTCTGAGTCATGAGCAACGTGATCGGCCCCGGCTTCACCGGCTCACACACACTTCGGCTTCCCGACGAAGTTTTCTGGGAGCCGAAGGAGGACATCACAGCGTATGAACTGGCACAGGCAATGCCCATCATCCTTCGCATGTCGCAGGGCGACTGGCAGTGGAACTACCCGCAGGATCTCATCCCGGCGTTGCCGTCTGGAGTCAGCCGCCACTTCCGTCTGGAGTCACGGTCATGACCAAGCCATACCTCGTTGATCGCGGCATGATGAACAGCGGGTTCGCGCGCAGGCCGAACGACATCTACGCCACCATCGATGACAGATGCGTCGATCACCTCAACAAGGTCTGGCCCCTCAGGGGCCGGTCCTACATCGAGCCGATGGCGGGCTACGGCGACCTCATCAAGCAGATCGGCAAGCATGGCGGCAGGTGCGAATATGCGTCCGACCTGATTGATCATCCCGGCAGAGATCCGCACATCATTCCCGATGTCGACGTCTACGACATTCCGCGAAACGATTTTCTCGGCAAGACGGTGATCACCAACCCCGCCTTCGTGAACCAGCGCAACCTCGTGCGCCACTTCCTCGAT
>RPRB01000488.1 GCA_003818285.1 Myxococcaceae bacterium | reverse complement strand
GCCGAGAGCATCGCCCGCCTCGTGATGAGCCAGCTGGATGTCAGCCTGCTCCGGCTCCTCCGGACGCGGGGCTGAACGTCGGCTGCAAAGTCCGGATCGGAGCGTGTCAGTGCGCGCGAGGGGCCCTTCCGGCCCCCACGGAGGCCTGACCATGCACCGCCGCTTCGTCGTCCTGCTGCTCTTGCCGTTCCTCGGGTGCGGGGGCGCACCCGAGCTCACCACCGACAGCGAGGCCATCTCCTCGCACGGAGGGCGTCGGGGTGAGACGATCGCCCTCACCGGACCGGTCTACTACCCCGAGGGCATCGCCGCCGCCCGGAACGGGACCCTCTACGTCGGCAGCATCGGAACCGGGGCGATCGTCCGCATCCCGTCCGGGAGCTCCACGCCGGAGATCTTCGTCCAGCCGCGCGCGTCCTTCGGAAACTACGGGATGGCCGTTGACACTCCGCGCGGGCTGCTCTGGGTCTGCACCTACGACGACACGCTCATCCCGGCCCAGCCCGCGGCGCTCACCGCGTACGCCCTGGGGACCGGTGAGGTCGCCGCCTCGTACGTGATGCCCGGACCCGACGGGTTCTGCAACGACGTGGTCGTCGACCACCAGGGCAACGTCTACGCGACGGACGCGTTCGCCAACACGGTGGTGAGGCTGCGTCAGGGCGCATCCGACCTGGAGACCTGGGCGACCAGCCCGCTCTTCTCGGCGCCGCCCTACACCATCACCCTCAACGGGCTGGTCTTCGACCGGGGCGAGCACCGGCTCTACGTTGTGCGCTCCGACACCGGCACGCTCTTCTCCATCCCGGTCAACCTCGACGGGAGCGCCGGCGAACCGGTGGCGATCCCGGTCGACGGCCCGCTCGAGCTCCCGGACGGCATCGAGCGAGTCGGGCCCCACACGCTCCTCGTCGTCGAGAACGGGGGACGGGTGTCGCTCCTCGAGCTCTCGGAGGGGCAGGCCGCTCGCACGGTGCTCGCCGAGGGGCTGAGCACGCCGACCACCGCCGCGCTGGCGGATGGGAGTGCCTGGGTGGTGGAGGCACAGTTCGCTGCGGAGACGCCGGTCGTCCCGTTCCGGCTGGTCCGCGTGCCCCTCGGGCAGCAGCGCGCCGGAGAGTAGACTCCTCCCCCCCTTCGCCCCATGGAGCCCTGCCCCGCCGAGGACCGCATCCTCTCCTTCGTCGAGGACCGCCTGCAGCCGCCGGAACGGACCGGCGTCGAGGCGCACCTCGCGGGGTGCGTGTCCTGCGGAGCCCTGGTCGCGGCCGTGACCCGCGGCTGGTTCTCGGAGGGCAGGCTCCCCTCGAGCGCTCCCCGCCCGCCGCAGCTCGCGCCAGGACAGCGGGTGGGACCCTACGAGATCCTCGCCCTCGCCGGCCGGGGGGCGATGGGCGAGGTCTACCGGGCGCGTGACATCCGACTCGGGCGCGAGGTGGCGCTGAAGACCCTGCCCGGGCCGTTCGCCGCGGACCCCGAGCGGCTCGCCCGGTTCCAGCGCGAGGCCCGGGCCTCCGGCGGACTGAACCACCCGGCCACCGTCACCCTGTTCGACGTCGGCGCAGAACAGGGCATCCCCTACCTGGTCTCGGAGTGGCTGACCGGCGAGACGCTCCGCAGCCGGCTGGCGAGCGGTCCGTTCCGGCCCGAGGCGGTGTGCCGCATCGGCGCGCAGCTC
>RPRB01000487.1 GCA_003818285.1 Myxococcaceae bacterium | reverse complement strand
GGCGGTCGCACCGGCGGAAGCGGATCGTCGTCCTTCGAGTCGGCCCACGTCGTGCCTGGCAGCAGCGCGAGCAGCGCGATGGCGGTGAGCAAGCTCCTGCGTGCAGAGACCCCCTGTCGATTCATCGGCCCCACCCCTCGGCTTGGAGAGGGGCGGACGGTAGGCGCCGGAAACACGCGCGCCGCCAGCGCTGCCCCGCTGCAACACCTCGACACTCGACACTGTTGACGGTGCGTCAGGTGCCCGCAACGGAGCGCGCGAGTGGTGTCCCAGGATGCGCTCCTGCCACGGAGTGGCGAGAGCTCTCCGTCAGGTTCCGGTGAACGGGAGGTCCACGCCGCGCGTCGGGAGGCGCGACGGCCCGCCACTGAGCACGCCGTCGATGTCGCGCGCTGCCTCGCGGCCATCGGCGATCGCCCAGACGATCAGGCTCGCGCCCCGCCGCGCGTCGCCCACTGCCCAGATGCCCGGCCGTGAGGTGCGGAACCGTCCGTCGACCCGGACGTTGCCCCGGGCGTCGAGGGCCACGCCGAGCTGGGACTCGAGCGCCGCGGTCTCCGGACCGACGAACCCCATCGCGAGGATGAGCAGGTCCACCTGCCGCGTGGTCTCCGAGCCAGCGATGGTGACGATGTGCCCGCGCCCGGCATCGTCCTTCTCCATCCGGACCCTCGCGAGCTCCATCTCCGCCAGCCAGCCGTTCCGCCCGATGAGCCGGGTGGTGGAGAGGCCGAACTCGCGGTCGCCGCCCTCCTCCTGGCTCGAGGAGGTGCGGAAGATGATCGGCCAGTCCGGCCACCAGTTTCCGGGGGCGCGGCTCGGGGGAGGCGCGGGGAGGAGCTCGATCTGCTCGACCTGCGCCGCGCCCTGCCGGTGCGCGGTGCCGAGGCAGTCCGAGCCGGTGTCACCACCGCCGAGGATGACCACCCGCTTGCCGTACGCCGAGAGCTCCTGGGGGAGCGGCGCGCCGGCCACGTGCCGGTTCTGAGCCTCGAGGTAGTCCATCGCCCAGACCACGCCGGGCAGCTCGCGTCCGGGGACCACCAGGTCGCGGGGCCGCCGCGCGCCCAGGGCCAGCACCACCGCATCATGCTCGGCGGCGAGCTGGTCGAAGCCCGGCGCCATGCCCACGTCCATGCCGCAAAGAAAGGTCACGCCCTCGGCCTCGAGCAGCTTTACCCGCCGCTCGACCAGCGACTTCTCCAGCTTGAAGTCGGGGATGCCGAAGCGGAGCAGACCCCCCGGGGCCGGCGCGCGCTCGTAGACCGTGACCGTGTGGCCGGCGCGGTTGAGCCCCGCAGCCGCGGCCAGTCCCGCCGGCCCGCTGCCCACCACCGCGACCGTCTTCCCGCTCCTCGAGGCCGGCGGCCGCGGACGCACCCAGCCCTCCCGGAAGGCCCGGTCGGCGATCTCCTTCTCGATCTGCTCGATGGTGACCGGCGCCTGGTCGATCGCCAGCACGCACGCCGCCTCGCACGGGGCGGGGCAGAGGCGGCCGGTGAACTCGGGGAAGTCGTTGGTCGAGGAGAGCGTGGCCCAGGCCTCCTCCCAGCGCCCCCGCCACACCTGGTCGTTGAATTCGGGGATGAGGTTCCCGAGCGGACAGCCCTGGTGACAGAAGGGGATGCCGCAGTCCATGCAGCGTCCCGCCTGCCGCCGGCTCTGCTCCACCGGCTGGGG
>RPRB01000486.1 GCA_003818285.1 Myxococcaceae bacterium | reverse complement strand
CCAAGCTCGCACTCGGTGAGGTGGAGCTGCAAGCCGGACGGGCTCAGGGACACCTCCGCCTGACAAAGCTCGACGAGGAAGCCCGATCCAGGGGCTTCCTGCGCATCGCCCGCCTGGCGCGTGAGGCACTCGACTCGAAAGCCCAGCGCCCGCCATCGCCCTGAGCCGCGGCATCCCGCTACCCAGGCCACCTCCCAGACGGCTCCGTCACCGCCATTCGACGCCGAGCTCAGACCAACACCGTTCAGCCGATGAGGCCGATGTCATGTTGCGCCAGTGTTGCGCTCGGCCGTTCAACAGGGCGAAACCCAGCTCGACCAGCCCCAACTACAAGCAACTAGAGTCCAAGCATTCTGAGAACTTGGCCAGCAACTACTGGGACTCACTTGGACTTCTTGGACTTGTTGCCATTTTCGAATCCTAGTTCCCCAGCTCGAAGAGGGCCGTCTCGTATTCGCTCGACTCGATGGGTGACCCCTCGAGATCTCGGGCCCGCCCGACACTGGGCTTGATCCGCCTTGCCGGATGTAGGATGCCCCGATGAAGCTCGCCCTCTCGGATCTGCACACCGGGTCCTGGCTCAAGTGCGTTCAGGCCTTCAGTGCGCACCCAGAGGGCGCCCCGACCGAATCGACGAGGGTGTCGGTGGGGTCGCTCTGGCAGGTCTCTGCGGTGGAGAGCGAGAGCGTTCTTCTCGACGCCCAGAGCAGTTCCCGGACCATCAGGGTCCACAGGGACAGGCTGGACCACCTGGTCCGGCACTCTGTCACGACTGTCTCCGGTACGCGCAGTGGCATCCCGCATCCGCGGGGTCACCCGGAAACGAGGTCTCGTCGCCGCATCGGCCATCGGGGTGAGAAGCGGCCCCGAGGCCGGCGCGACGAGCGGGTGTCGGCTCAGGCGGCAGGGGCCCTGAGCTGTCCCTTGTCGACCAGGATCTTCCCGTCGACGGTCACCGTCGCCGCGGGGACGAAGCCGATGAAGTTCCACGAGCTCACGTCGGAGCCCCCGGCCCAGCTGGTGTCGCCGGTCATGATGCTCACCATCCCCCAGACGGGCGTGGCGTTGACCCTGCTCCCGGCCGGTGGCCGGAGGTTCGGATTGGTTCCGATGTTCACCACCCCGACGGCATCCTTCGCGCCGCCCGAGCCCTGGTAGTCGCGCTTGAACTGCTCCAGGGGTCCACTCTTGGCCTGCATTGCGATGATCTTCCCGCCCTTGATCGTCAGCGTCAGCCCGTCGATGGGCTGCTCGTGGTACCAGAAGCGGTCCAGCACCACCGTTCCTTCCGCACTGCCGGGGACCGCGACCAGGTAGACGTCACCCGCGGGGAGCCAGGCGACGAGGGTCTGCCCCTTCTTCGCCATCTCCGGGGTCACCTGCCCGTCGCTGAAGAGCACCGGCCGGCCCTCGATGGACATGGACACCGTCGTGCCGTTGGCAGCGGTGACCGTGAGGCGCTTCCCGGCGAGCCCTCGGACGATCGGAGTCGCGGACTCCTTCAGCTTGGCTGGCTCCACGTTGATCCCGTTCCAGTAGAGGGAGGAGAGCTGCGCCGGCGTGATACCGAAGCGCTTCGCTCGCCAATCGGCAGGCTCCATCCCGTTCCCGAGGTTGATGGCCTTGATTCCACCCTTGGTGTAGGCCGCGTTCGCCTCCTGGAAGGCCTTGCCGCGCGCTGCGAGCCGGGCGGGGTCGACGTCGCTG
>RPRB01000485.1 GCA_003818285.1 Myxococcaceae bacterium | reverse complement strand
TCCTTGGCAGCGAGCGCCTTGCGGGTTTCGTCGGGGACGGAAGTGGCCATTGCCGCCGAACGTTAGCGGAACGGATGCCCTGCTGGCTCTGGTCGCGCTGATGGCCGGCACGGTGGACGCGATCGCCGGTGGGGGAGGGCTGCTCACCGTCCCGGCCCTTCTCGCCTCCGGGTTGCCGCCGCACCTGGCGCTGGCGACCAACAAGGGCCAGTCGGTGTTCGGGGCAGCGGCGGCGCTGGCGCGCTTCTCCCACGCGGGGATGGTGCCGTTCGCCACCCAGGACGCCGTGGTGTGGCACACCGCGCTGTGCATGGCTGCCGGCCAGCTCGTCGGCGGGTGGGTGGGCGCGCACCTGACGGTCCGCGGAGGCGACCGCATCGTCCGGTGGGTGGTCCTGTGCGTGGTCGCCGCACTGGTTCTCAAGCTGTCGCTCGATGCGCTCCGTGGCTGAGTCGTGGCTTGCCCCGAGGCGCCCGGCGCGGCCACTCTCCGGAGCCGCGAGGAGGCGTGAGGCGATGGAGAAGCGCAGGTTCGGCTGGACCGGGGTCCAGGTCCCGGTCATCGGGCAGGGCACCTGGAAGATGGAAGACGACCCACCTGCCGAGGCGCTCGCCGCGCTGCGGACCGGCCTCGATGCGGGCATGACTCACGTGGACACCGCGGAGCTCTACGGGGGCGGCCGGGTCGAGTCACTGGTGGGGCGGGCCATTTCCGGCCGGCGCGACGAGGTCTTCCTCGTCTCCAAGGCGATGCCCAACAACGCCAGCCGGAGCGGAACGGTCCGGGCGTGCGAGGCGAGCTTGAAACGTCTGGGGACCGACCATCTCGATTGCTACCTCCTCCACTGGCCGGGATCGCACCCGCTCGAGGAGACCATCGCCGCCTTCGAGGAGCTGGTCCACGCGGGGAAGATCCGCAGCTGGGGCCTGAGCAACTTCGACGTCGACGATCTCGAGGAGGCGCTGGAGATCGCCGGGCCGCGCCGGATCGCCTGCAATCAGGTGCTGTACCACCTGCGTGCCCGGGATATCGAGGACCGCGTTCTCCCCTGGTGCGTCGAGCATGACGTGGCGGTGGTCGGGTACAGCCCGTTCGGCTCCGGCGACTTCCCGCAGCCGCAGTCACGAGGAGGAAAGGTGCTCGGCGAGATCGCCCGGGCCCACGGCGCGACCCCGCATCGGGTGGCGCTGGCCTTCCTCATCCGGGACCCTCACCTGTTCACCATCCCCAAGTCGGCGAGGGTGGAGCGAGTCCGGGAAAACGCCGCCGCGGCCGGGCTCCGGCTCACCCCCGAGGAAGTGGCGCGGATCGAGGAGGCGTTCCCGCTGCGCCGGGGGCGCCCGCTCCCGACGATCTGAAACACGGCCGTGCGGCGCTCAAGTCGTTGACCTCGCACCGGCAGCTCCTGGCGCAGCGTCCGCCGCGGCACCCGTAGCAACGCTGGTCCGCCGCGGCGCGGCCGCCCACGCTCCGAGTCCTGCAGATCGTCAGCCGCGAATCGACGCCACCAGCTCGTCGAGCTGGTCGAGGGCCTCGCGCATGCCCTTCTCCATGCCCGACGCCAGGGCCCCATCGAGCGCCTCCTTCGAGGGGTAACGCTCGCGTGCTTCGAGGGTGGTGAAGCCGCCTCGCTCCTCGAAGATCACGGTCACCACCGCCTCGGCTTCCGGGACGGGCTCGAAACGCTGGGTGAAGACGAGGCGGGTGGGGCGGGTGAG
>RPRB01000484.1 GCA_003818285.1 Myxococcaceae bacterium | reverse complement strand
GCGGACACTTGCGCGGCTCGGCGCGCTGATCGAGGGAGCCCGGGTGCTCGGGCTTCCGATGGCGGTGACCGAGCAGTATCCGAAGGGGCTCGGGCACACAGTCCCCGTGATCCGCGAGCGGCTGGGCGACGACGTGCCCACCCTGGAGAAGCTGAGGTTCTCGGCCCTGGACGATCGGGTGCGCGCGCGATTCTCCGGCCGGCGGAACGTGGTGGTCGCCGGGATGGAGACCCACGTCTGCGTCTACCTGACGGTGCGCGACCTCGTGCTCGAGGGCCGGCACCCGGTGGTGTGCATCGACGCGGTGCTGAGCCGGACCGCGGTCGACCGGGAGGCGGGGCTCGAGCTCGCGCGCGCCGCCGGGGCGACGCTGTCCTCGGTCGAGGCGGTGCTGTTCGACCTGCTCGGAGTCGCCGGCACGCCGGAGTTCAAGCGGATCTCCGCCGCGGTGAAGTAGGCAGCGTCCGGTGAGGGGAGGGGTCGCTGGGCGCCTCTTGCTCGACCTGTCATCCAGCCTGAGGCTCGAGGCCACCAGGCGGAGCCCGAGCCCTGAAGACCCCTCGACGGTCCTGGGCATCTCGAGCGGCCCGGGGATCCGGGTCCCCGGAGTGATCGCCTTCCGCGTGGTCGGCGCCCGACTGCGGGCGGGTGACGTCCAGTCGACCGGTCGGCAGGGCGGGCGGCGACCGCACCCCCGCTCGCGCTGGAACGGCGTCGGCGAAGCGCAACGATCGCGGCCTGCTCTGGTCGATCCGGTGGGGTGACCAGTTCCCGGCGATGCGGATCCACCACCTGAACTGCCTCTCCGAGTGCGCGCTCGGCGGCGCGCTGATGGACGCGCGGACGCTCCGTCTCCGGGCCTGCCTGTCGGTGCACTGCCTCGCGGTGGAGAGCCCGCTCGGGCTCGTCCTGGTCGATACCGGCTTCGGCCTGGGGGACGTCCACCATCCGCGGAATCGGCTCAGCAAGTTCTTCCTCTTCATGAACAGCCCCGACTTCCGCGAATCGATGACCGCGGTCCGGCAGCTGGCCATTCTCGGGTTCCGCCGCGAGGACGTGCGGCACATCGTGCTGACATCCCTCGACTTCGACCACGCCGGCGGCATCGAGGATTTTCCGCACGCGAAGGTGCACCTGCTTCTCCGGGAGCAGGACGCGGCGCTCGCCCGTCACACGCCGCTGGACCGGATGCGATACCGGCCCCAGCAGTGGGGCGAGACGCGGGCCCGCTGGCACGCGTACACGCCCGGAGAAGGGGAGACCTGGTTCGACTTCAGCGCCGTTCGCGCGCTCGAGGACCTCGGCGACGAGATCGCGCTCGTCCCGCTCCTGGGGCACACCCTCGGGCATGCAGGGGTCGCTGTGCATGGAGACGACGGATGGCTCCTGCTCGCGGGGGACGCGTACTTCTGGCACGGCGAGATGGACGACGAGCATCCCCGCTGCACCCCGGGCCTGCGCTTCTACCAGTGGTTGATGCAGAAGGACGGCCCCGCGCGGCGCTGGAACCAGCGCCGGCTGCGGGCGCTCAAGGCGCAACACGGGGCGGAGGTTCGCCTGCTCTGCTCGCACGATCCGATCGAGTTCGAGGCGATGACCGGACGGAGGCTGGACGAGCCGCTCCGCCCACCCGCGCCCCCTCGCACCGAGCCGCTCCTCACCGAACCGCCGCACGACGAGTCGGTGTTCTTCTGAGCCTGGACACCGGCGCGCGCGGGCGTGGACGCCTCGC
>RPRB01000483.1 GCA_003818285.1 Myxococcaceae bacterium | reverse complement strand
TGGATGCCCTCGACATAGCCCCGGAGCATGTTGATGTACTCCGGCGTGATGCGGGTGCCGTCGCGCGGCTCGAAGGCCTGCGACCCGCCCGTGCCGTTGAGCGCGAGCTGGCGAGCCCGCTCGATGTCCTCCTCGAGCAGCACCATGCCACCGTCCGCGCCGTCCACCGGGACCACCGCGTAGCCGGCGAGCGAGGTGGGCGGCTGACCGGGAAGGTCTGGCGGATAGGGGTCGCGCGGGTCTGGTTCTCCCGGAGGGTTGTACTTGCCGCGGCAATCGTTCTGCCAGCAGTAATAGCCGGCGGGCGGGGAGGACGAGTACCGGCGGAAGACGGAGAAGAGGTCCACCCAGTCGTCCTTGGTGCGGACCGGCCCGATGATGCGTTCCACGAGCGGAAGCTTGACCCGCTCCCCGCCATCCCGCGGCGCTTCGGAGATCCGGAACACCACGAACGAGTAGGCGTTCAGCTTTGTTCCCGGGTCCGTTCCCTCGGGCACGGCGATGATCACGTAGTACCCGCGCGCCGGATAGAAGTTTCTGTAGAACTCGATCGACTCCTTGACGCTGTACTGCTTCAGGTCCTCGCCCAGCGGCGAGTTAGGCGGGTGATCCCAAGGGCCAACGGTCTTGCACGCGCCGGCGACCAGCAGAGCGACGACCGCGAAGGAGGCCAGCGTTAGCCGAAACGGTTGCATCGGTTCCCCCTCAGTCGAACAGCACGATCTCCTGTGACCAGCGCTCCCCTCGTCGGAGCCATTCCACCCGCTCGTCCCTCAGCGCCACGCTGGGCGCCGCCCCCGCCTCCACGCGCCGGGCCACGGCCGAGAGAAACTGGCCGACCCGATCGTCCGGTAACTCTGCCAGAGAGGCGATCACCGCGCGAGCCCCGGCCTGCACGAAGGCCTGCGGGAGCGACCAGGTGGAGTCTCGATAGTGAGACCCGGTGGCCGCTCGGCACGCGCCGAGCAGCACCACCGGTGCGCGTCGCAGCTGGAGCCCCCGAATGTCGGAGGCGGAGAGGGAATACGTCCCGCTCCGGTCCGGGCTGAGCACCAGCACGGCTCCATCGGGGACCCTCGCGTCCACGATGCCGTGCACCTCGAAGTCCACCAGGTCCGCCCGCTCCAGCTGCGCCCGGACTCGCGACGGTGTGGCATCGGGCCCCTCGAGGACCTCCCAGCCCCGCGCGGATTCAGCGCGTGCGCCGAGCGGCGGAAGCTTGAGGTCTGCCGGGGCAAGCGCGCGGCGCACCAGGAGCCGCTGGTCGAACCGGGGCGGAGCGGCCGGGCGCGACGGGCCCACCCGAAGGCTCCAGGCCTGGTCCGCTGGGAGCCAGCGCGGCACGTCGAGGAAACCGGTGGGAGCGAGCACGCTGAGCGCCGGACAGCGTGGGTCGAGCGGGGGAGGGTTCCCGGGCGGAGCTCCCGCGGACCGCGACTGGACCTGCTGGGACACCGCGCCCCCGCGGTCGATGGAGGCGAAGCCCAGCCGGCGGCTGTCGGCGATCACCGCGAGCGCACAGCCGTCCGGCGCGGGCGTGGCGAGCATCTCCGCGGCGAGGGCGATCGCCTCCTTTCCTCGAGACTCCCGGAGGAGCTGCAGCCCCACCGATCTCCCGGCCCTGGCGATCAGGTCTTCGGCCCCGGTCACCACGCGTGAGCGCCCGAGCAGCTCCCGGAATCGTGCGAGGGTGCCTTCCTTCCCCTCCTCGGCGTCGAGCATCACCCGGAGCGCGCCGACGGTGAGCTGCTCGACCGGGCTCCG
>RPRB01000482.1 GCA_003818285.1 Myxococcaceae bacterium | reverse complement strand
TGGGCGCTCGGGCTCCTCAGCCAGCCCCGGAAGATTCCCACCCCGAGCACCAGGCCCAGCGAAAGCAGGAGCGCTCCGTCCACCGCGCGCAGCAACCAGTGGTTGAACCAGCGGAGCCCGGGAAGCTCCAGGACCACCCAGAAGAGCCTCCAGGCCCCGACCACCGCGCTGATGACGCCGATCCACCCGCGATACGGCTCCAGCTCGGTCAGCACCCGGGCGCCCCGCCGGTCGCGCGCGACGATCGTCGCCGCGCCCAGAGCGCCCACCACCAGCAGCCACAGTCCGTGCAGCAGTCCCATCGCGATCCCGTTGACGTTCGCGGTGGACGTCCGATTGCGCCTGCGGCCCCGAGCCTTGACGAACCTCGGCAAACCCCTCATCCAGGGACCCGCTCGAAGGGAGGGGACCCGATGGCCCTCGCGCTGACCGAACCCACCGACGCCGTCCTGCTCTGGCTTCGGCACGTCCAGCTGGACGTCGAGGCGAGGCTCCTCGAGCTGCTGGAGCTTCCGGACGAGCAGGGCATCGATCCGCGGTGGAGCGACGCCCTCGTCCATACCCGGGAGTACGCGCGGAGGCCTGCCAAGCGGCTCCGGCCGGCGCTGGTGGCGATGGGGCACGGACTGGGCGCCGGTCACGCCGACGTCCCGGAGAATCTCTGGACCTTCGCCGCGGCGTTCGAGCTCCTCCACACCTTCCTCCTGATCCACGACGATGTGGCGGACTGCGCGGAGCGGCGGCGCGGCAGCCCCGCGCTCCACCGTGTCCTGGCCCCCGGCAAGCTGGGCGAGGACCTGGCAGTGGTGGTGGGCGACCATCTGTTCGCCCGCTCCATCGAGGCGATGCTGGGGACGGGTCTCCCCGGCGCGGTGCGCGCCGTCCGCTACTACCTGGGCGTCTGTCGTCAGACCGCCGCCGGCCAGTACCTGGACCTGGACCTGACGCGCGTGCCGCTGTCGGAGGTGACGCTCTTCCGGACTCTGCGGGTCGCTCACCTCAAGACCACGCGGTACGGCTTCGTGGCCCCTCTGGTGTGCGGGGCGATGCTCGCGGGGGCTCCGCGCGCCCTGATCGAGCGGCTGGACCGCGTGGGTCGCCACGTGGGGCTCGCCTATCAGCTGCGCGACGACCTCATCGGCCTGTTCGGCGACTCGCAGATCGTGGGCAAGAGCACCGACGGCGACTTCGTCCAGGGGAAGCGGACCTTCCCGGTGCTGGCCGCGTACACCCGCGCGCCGGCGGCCACCCGTGCCGAGATGGAGATGCTGTGGACCGAGCGGCCCGTCGACCCGGTGGCCCTCACCCGCGCCCGCACCCTGGTCACCGCGCACGAGGGCGTCGCGGCCACCGAGCGGCTCATCGAGCGGGCCACCCGGTCGGCGCGCCGGGCCCTGGCCTCCCTTCCCCATGGCGGGGGGTTCCGGGACCTGCTGGACTCGCTGATCCTGACCCTCTCGCAGCGGCGTTCCTGAGGGGATACTCGTGGCGCGGCGGCTCTCCGCAGTGGTGATTGGCGCAGGGGTGGGCGGGCTCGCCGCCGCCGCCCGCCTGGCCCACGCCGGCCTCGACGTGCAGGTGGTGGAGCAGACCTCGGCGCCTGGGGGTCGCTGCGCGCAGCTCCACGCGGATGGCTACACCTTCGACATGGGCCCCACCATCCTCCTCATGCCCGAGGTGGTGGAGCGAACCTTCCAGGCGCTGGGCCGGAAGATGTCCGCGTACCTGCGGCTCCAGCGCTGCGAGCCCAACTACACCATCCGGT
>RPRB01000481.1 GCA_003818285.1 Myxococcaceae bacterium | reverse complement strand
GGTGCTCGGGACGGGTTGCGCCGGCCCGCGCCCGTTTTCCGCCGCGGACCCGGTCTGGCGGGACGACGATCGTCACCCGTTCAAGCCCAAGCCCGACGACTCCTACGTCCCCCTGTACTGGGACGGCGCCGACCACATGGTCTTCCGTCCTCTGTCCCACGCCTTCCTCCTCCAGACGGCGCACGAATCGCGGAACGTCAACTCGATGGACGAGGTGCCGGACTCGAGCTGGTTCACCAACCGGATCGGCCGGCGATCGATGACGATCGAGGAGATCGTCCGGGGTGCCTGCACGGGTAGGTCACCACACGAGGACCGGCCCTGGACGGTGGTGGGCGTGAAGATCGACGGAGCCAACCCCGGGTTCCAGGTCAAGACCTCGTCAGGAAAGGTCTACATCCTCAAGTTCGACGACCCGCAGCAGTGGGGGCGAGCCTCCACCGCGGACGTCGTGGGGAGCCTTCTCTACCACGCAGCCGGCTTCCACGTGCCCTGCAACCGCGTGGTCTTCCTCCGTCCCGAGGACCTGGTCCTTCCCGAGAAGGAGCTCAAGGACCCTGGCGGCCGGACCCTGACCGCGGCGCGCATCGAGGAGCTGCTCCAGGGGCTTCCTCGCGAGCCGGACGGGACGATCCGGACGCTCGCCAGCCGCTTCCTGCCCGGCAAGCCCCTCGGCCCGTGGGAGTACAGCGGCAGACGGGGCGGCGACCCCAACGACGTCATCGACCACGAGGACCGCCGCGAGCTGCGAGGCTCGCGCATCCTCGGCGCGTGGCTCAACCATCACGACGCCCGCTCCCAGAACACGCTGGCGATGTGGATCGACGACGGTGAGGGGCGAGGCCACATCGAGCACGACATCCTCGACTGGGGCGACACCCTCGGCGGGCTCATGCAGTGGGACAGCGTCTCTCGCCGGGTCGGCTTCACCTACTACGTCGACTTCGGTCAGATCGGCGCAGACTTCGCGACCTTTGGCTTCGTGCAGCGACCCTGGGAGCGTGTGAAGTTCGGCCCGGCGGGGAAGATCTGGGGCTACTTCGACGACGCCGAGTTCGTGCCCGAGGACTGGCACGTTGGCTACCCGAACGTGGCGTTCTCGGCGATGCAGGAGAGCGACGCGGCGTGGATGGCCCGGATCATCTCCCACTTCGACGACGCGGCGATCGAGGCGATCGTGAACGAGGCGAAGCTGGCGAGCCCCATCGCCCGGAGCGAGCTGATCCGCATCCTGAAGGGCCGGCGAGACCGTATCCTCCGGCGGTACCTCCTGGGCCTCTCGTCGCTGGAGCGGCCCAGGGTCGAGGATGGGCGTGTCCTGGTCCGTCTCACTTCGGTCGGTGGAGCGATTCCCGGTGGTGGCCGGGTCGTCTGCGTCGAGGACCGGGCAGAGAGCGCGGGGCTGGGCGCCGCGCCGGACCCTTCGGCCAGGCTGTGGTACTCGAGCACCACCGCGGCAGAGTTGCCCGTCTCGCACCGCGGGGACGCGGAGCTGTGCGTTGCAATTCCTGACCTGGGGAGCGCACAGCGAGTCCTGGATCTCTCCACTGGACGACCTGGACAGCACCCGCTGCGGGTTCATGTCCTCGGCGGAGAAGCGCCGCGGGTGGTTGGCCTGGAGAGACCGCCGGACGAGACCCCGCCGGGCTCATGACGCGCGCGCGACTGGCGCGGTGGGCCCCGGGCGTTGCGGCCTTGATGGACTACCGGCGGGCCGATTTCCGGTACGATCTCGCGGCCGGCCTCTCGGTGGCGGCGGTCGCCGT
>RPRB01000480.1 GCA_003818285.1 Myxococcaceae bacterium | reverse complement strand
CGCGAAGTGTTCCTGATCGACAAGGAGCGCTTCGTCGGCTTCCACACCAGCTCGCGGAACTCGGAGGTGATCCACGCGGGGATTCACTACCCCTCGGGTTCGCTGAAGGCGCGGCTCTGCGTGAGAGGACGGGACGCGCTCTACGCCTACTGCGCCGAGCGTGGCGTCGCCCACCAGCGGATGGGCAAGCTCGTGGTGGCCACGCGGGAGGAGGAGCTTCCCGCGCTGGAGCACGCCCGCAGCAGCGCCGCGGCCAACGGGGTCGAGCTCGGCTGGCTCGACGCCGGCGAGGTCCGAGCGCTCGAGCCCGAGGTGTCCGCCGTGCGGGGGCTCTGGTCACCGCTCACCGGCATCGTCGATAGCCACTCTTTGATGTCCGCGCTCCGGGAAGACGCCGAGCGGGCCGGGGCGGTGGTGGTCCTCGGGACGCCCGTCCTCTGCGGCCGCGTCCAGGACGACGGGGTCGAGCTGTCGCTCGGGGGAGACGAGCCCGCACGGGTCAGCTTCCGCCTGGTGGTCAACTGCGCCGGACTCTGGGCTCCCGACGTCGCCCGCCGCCTGGAGGGGTTCCCGCCCGACACCGTCCCGCCGCAGCGGTACGCCAAGGCCCACTACTTCGTGCTCTCCGGGCGCTCGCCGTTTCGCCATCTCGTCTACCCGGTCCCGGTGCCGGGCGGGCTCGGGACGCACGTCACCCTCGATCTCGACGGCCGGGCGCGGTTCGGGCCGGACGTCCAGTGGGTGGAGTCGGTGGATTACGCGTTCGACGAGTCGCGAGCGGACAGCTTCTACGCCTCCATCCGCCGCTACTGGCCCGGGCTCCGGGACGGCGCTCTCCAGCCCGGGTATACCGGCATCCGCCCGAAGGTGACCGGCCCCGGCGAGCCCGCGGGGGACTTCCTGGTTCACGGTCCGTCCGTGCACGGGGTTCCTGGGCTGATCCACCTCTACGGCATCGAGTCGCCCGGGCTCACTGCCGCGCTCGCGCTCGCCGACGAGGTCGCCGCGCTGGCCTGACTCCGGCGCCGGACGGGTTCAGCGGACCAGGGCGGGCACCGAGCGCTCCGGGCCGGCATCTCCGGCCTCCGCGAGACGGGCGAGCTCGGACAGCCGCGCCCGCCTGGCGTGCATCGCGTCGGTCGGGGCGAGCCCCACCGCACCGAAGACGGTCTCCAGCCGGTAGAGCCAGTCGTGCCGGAGCGCGGCCTGTTGCGCGTTCGTGCGGCGGATCCGCTCCAGCCGCTCGGGGTCCCGATCCAGCGCGGCGAGGAAGTCGCCGACGTCCGGCGAGTCGAACGGGAGCCGCACCACCGCGTCGGGCCAGTCGAACTGGCGGCCGAACTCGGACGAGCGCGGCGGCTCGCCCAGCAGCACCGCTCCGGCGGCCGCCCCCTCGTAGAAGCGCCCGGAGATCTCCTCGCGCCCCTCGGTCTGCTCGGGCTCGTTCACCCGCGAGCGGTAGGCGAGGTAGTAGCGGCTGTGGCGCAGCACGCTGGCCAGGAAGAGGCGGTGCTCGGCGGGGTTGCCCACGTGGAAGGTGAGCTGCTTTGCCCGCGGCCCGCTCGCCCGTACGGTGTCGTAGAAGTAGAAGATGCGCCTCTCCCGCGCGAGCTCGAGCAGCGCCGCGTGGGTCACGGCCGAGCGACGGCCGAGGTTGCACACGTCGATCGACCGGAGCGCCGGCCTGGGATGAGGGGAGAAGCGGACCACGTCCGCCCCGAGCGGCAGGTAGGTGCAGGGCTTGCCGACGATGCGGGCCACCTCCTCCGCCGGGTGCTGG
>RPRB01000479.1 GCA_003818285.1 Myxococcaceae bacterium | reverse complement strand
TGGGAGCAGACGGGGATCCGCTGGACGCGCTGGTCCTGTCAGAGGTTGCCAGTCATCCGGGCGTAGTCATTCCGTGTCGTCCCCTCGGCGTCCTCCAGCTCGAGGAGAGGCAGAATGGTGAGCGCACCCGGAACGACCGGCTTGTTGTGCTACCCGTTGAGGGTCGATGGACCAATGAAGTCACCAAGCCCGCTGACATTCCGCGCGAGACCATCGAGGAGCTGGAGCACTTCTTTCTCAGCACTGTGTTCTTCAGCCACAAAGACGCGCGATGCATGGGGTGGAAGGGCCCCAAGGCGGCAGTCCGGCTCATTGAGTCCGCGGCGGCGAAGGCCTCAAAGCAGAAGGGCCGCTAGCCCGCCTCAGCTCCTGAACCACCGGCCCGTGCGGGAGCAGAGCTGTCGTTCATCCTCAGGCATCCACTCTTCGAAGACGCGGGCTCTTTTCCGACGTCGGCCTTCCTTGGCTTGCAGATCCACCGGCGTCAGCGAAAGGAGGCCGGCAAAGTCATTCCGTCGAAAGACGCTCAAGGTCCTTGGCGAGGGCGGAGCCCGTCTCGCGGCTTCGGCACGCTTTCAGAAGCCCGCGGCTTGCTCGGCCCTGAACTCGAATGCCCTCCCCCGCTTCCTGGGCTATCCGTTCAGGGCCCGCGCTGTTCGAGCGCTCTCCACACAGTCTGACCCGCCTCTCACTGAGAGACTGCCCTTGGGGCCCGGCCAGACGCCCGTCCCGACACCAGCGAAAGCAGCTCCTCGACGTCGAAGGGCTTGCGCACCGTGGCTCGCACGTTCGGAAACTGCTGGGACTCCCTGCGCAGAGCATCGTGGGCAGACATCACCACCACATCGAAGTCTGCCCTGTCGAGACGTGTCCCCAGATGCGCCAGGAACTCGAGCCCACTCATTCTCGGCATCATCAAATCCAGAAAAATGAGGCACGGCCGTCGCACGTCCTCCAGCTTCCGGAGCCCGTCCCACCCGTCGGTGGCCGTCATGACAGCCTGTCCCTCTTCGCGGAGCAGCTCGGCCAGCGTCTGACGGATGTCCCAGTTGTCATCGATGACGAGAATGGATTTCCCCATGGCCGGCCCACCAGCAATTCGCGCGCCTGCTGCCACAGCCGCTCTGAGTTTCTGAGAGGGGCGCAGCCGCTGCGCGAGCGTGCCAGACACTGAAGCGCTGCGGAAAAGCACAGCGGCATCGACGCCCCGTGCGTGCCCCTCCCGCGAAAGCGCTTTCGCCAAGTCGTTCGCGGCCCGCAGATGCTGCGCCCCGGGGGCGCTGAGCGGCAGCTGCTTCACGGAGCTCGCCCCCGCAACCTGGACCCACCGGAGCCAGCCGCCAGGTCGGTCGGCGGGCTCATGGCACTCGAAATCGGTGGGCAAACTGAACAGGCGATCCCAGTTGCAAGGACGCTGCCCAGACAGACAGAACGGACGTTCACCACCCACGACTCCCGCTGGAAGTGATGGGCGGGTTGGCGAGGCCACCCAGGTCATGCTCGCAGAGTTCGCCATCATCCTCTTGCTTCTTCTCGCCAACGGTCTGTTCGCGGGGGCCGAGATCGCCGTTATTTCCGTCCGGCGCAGCCGGATGCCCGAGCTCCTCGCCACCGGCGGGAGGAGGGCCCGCTCGCTCGACTTTCTGCGTTCCCACCCCGACCGGTTCCTGGCCACGGTGCAGGTGGGCATCACGGTCGTCGGAACCCTGGCCTCAGCCTTCGGCGGCGCCTCGATCGCGCGAGAACTCGCACCGGTGCTCGGGCGCCTCGGACTCGGAGCAGC
>RPRB01000478.1 GCA_003818285.1 Myxococcaceae bacterium | reverse complement strand
CGGCGTGAAGGTGTCCATGCACGTGCAGGGGGAAGCCGGGGAGATCCAGCTGGTTCCCACCAGCGAGCCGCCGCTGACCGAGTCGGAGATCTACACCCTCCTCGCGACCGGCCGGATCAACCTCAAGCGCGGCAGCGGCGGCTCGGAGATCGGCTCGACCCAGGCGGTCTCGGTGCTCGGCTCGCTGGCCGCCTCGCAGCTGAAGACCGCGGTCAGCGACAAGGTCGGTCTCGACGTCCTCTCGATCGAGGGGGGCGACGAGGGTCTGCTCCAGGGGTCGACCCTCGAGGCGGGCAAGTACATCACCGACGACCTCTACCTGGGCTATGCCGGCAAGGTGGGGGCGGACCCCACGAAGTACGAGAACTCCAACGCGGTACGACTGGAGTACCAGTTTCTGCCCCGGTGGAGCTTCGAGGCGACCTACGGTGACGCCAAGTCGGGGTCGGCGGACATCGTCTGGACGCGGGACTACTAGCCCCGGGAGTATGCGGCCGACGGGCATCCGCGGTGGCTGCTTGAACCGTACCTTCCATCTGATTACGACGGCGACGACTCCCTCACGATGACCCTTCCTGTCCTCGCGCTGGCCCTCGCGGACGTCGGCTGGCTCACCAGCAAGCTGCTCCGGGTCACCCTCTCCTCCGCTGAGTGGGTGCTCTGGCTGCTGGTGGCGCTGTCCGTGGCCTCGCTCGCGGTGATCCTCGAGCGCGCCGTGTTCTTCCGCGCCCGGAGGCTGCAGCACGCCGAGGAGATCGCCCAGCGGCTCTCCCGGGGCGAGCTGGATGGGCTCCGACCACTGGTCGAAGGCCAGCAGGCGCTTGAGGCGCGCATCGTCCAGCAGGGGCTGGCGGTGCTCTCGCAGGGCCCGGCGATGGTCGAGGAGGTGATGGCGGCGACCATGGCAGCGGAGCGGCCGCGGTACGAGCGCTTCCTCTCCTTCCTCGGCACGCTGGGGAGCAACGCCCCGTTCGTCGGGCTCTTCGGGACGGTGCTGGGCATCATCAAGGCGTTCCACGACCTGGGGGCGGTGGCCATCCGGGGCTCGGCGATCCAGCAGACGGTGATGACCGGCATCTCCGAGGCGCTGGTCGCCACCGCGGTGGGTCTGGCGGTCGCCATCCCGGCGGTGGTGGCCTACAACCTGTTCACCCGGGCGCTGAAGAACCGGGTGACCCGCGCCCAGGCGCTGGCGCACGCGCTGGTGGCCGCCGCGCGCAACCCCCGGACCGACGCAGCCGCGGCGAGCCGGCCGGTCCGCGGCGTGGTCGAGGGCTAGCGGCGTGGCGGCGACCTTCGGTCAGGACGACGATGACGAGATCACCGGGATCAACGTCACCCCGCTGGTGGACATCGTCCTGGTGCTCCTCATCATCTTCATGGTGACCGCGAACTTCATCGTGCGCGAGACGATGGAGGTGGACCTCCCGCGGGCGGCCAACGCCGGCAGCACCGTCCAGGGGCTGGTGAACGTCGTGATGGACCGGAACGGCACGCTGTACGTGGACGGGACGGTGACCGACGAGGCGGGCCTGCGAGCGAAGGTGGCGGAGGGAGTGAAGCAGGACCCCGACACCCGGGCGATCATCAGCGCCGACCAGTCGCTGCCCTACGGGCGGGTGATGCACCTCATCGACGTGGTGAAGGGCGAGGGTATCGCGAAGTTCGCGCTCAACATCGAGAAGGACGCGCAGGCGGCGTCCCCGCGGCCGTGAGCGAGGCGATCCTCATCGCTCCCGAGCCCCCGCGGCGCGCCGCGCTGCTCTGGGGATTCGTCGGCTTCTCGATCGCG